>JAHIMW010000210.1 GCA_018896355.1 Pseudomonadota bacterium | reverse complement strand
TGCCAATACACCGAATATGGTTACGGTCATTCTGGCGGATTACCGCAGCTACGACACCTTGGGCGAAGAAACGGTGATCCTGACGGCGGGGCTTATCTGTTTTCTGATATTGCGGAGAAAGAAAAGAAATTCCGATGATCAGCTATAAAAGCAACCCTATCATATTGATGGTCAGCCGCATGGTTTCCCCTTTTATCATGCTCTTTGCCATTTATGTCATCTTTCACGGGCATTACAGTCCCGGCGGCGGATTCCAGGGCGGCACCATCATGGCTGCTTCCTTGATATTGATGCGGCTTTCCGCCGGTCGAGAAATCGCGCAACTGCAATTCAAGACAACCCTGGGCACTCCGTTGGGCTCCGTCGGCGTGCTCATCTATTTCGGCACCGGGTTTTGGGCCATGCTCTCCGGTGGAGAGTTCTTAAACTACCGATTTCTTCCCTTTGCCGGTTTCACGGCCCCCGAACTTCGCTCCATCGGCATCTTAATGGTAGAGATTGGCGTCGGTCTGGCCGTGATGGCGATTTTGGTCTCCATTTACGACGACCTGCTTGAAGGATACCCTCATGACTGACTTTATCCTGGGCCATTATGCCTATTGGGCCATCATTTTTCTTCTTATCCTGGGCCTTTACGGGATGATCTTTAAGAACAATCTGGTGAAGAAGCTGATAGGAATGACGATCTTACAGGTTGCGATCATCATGTTTTACGTGGCCAGCGCCGTGAAATGGTCAGCGACCGTTCCCGTATTGGACCCCCTTGCAGGCGCGGCCGATGCCGCGAAGTACATCAGCCCTTTACAGCACTGCCTGATGCTTACGGCCATCGTGGTCGGCGTGGCCACGAGCGGCGTCGCCTTCTCTCTGGCCATTGCCATTTACCGGCGTTATAAAACGCTGAACGAATCGATACTCTTGGAACGGATGAAATCATCGTGATGATACAGAACTCGCCGGCGCTGGTCCCTTTGCTGTTGCTGGCCACCGCAATCGCCATCCCTGTTTTGGCGATCAAGAAGACGGGTGTGGCCTATCTTGTGGCGGTGGCGGCAGCTATTGGTTCCGTGGCGATCTCCGCTTACAATATGTTCCGCGTATGGAAAGGCGGTCCGCTGACCTATCATTTCGGCGGCTGGATGCCTCCGATCGGAATCGAATACGTTCTGGATTCCCTCTCCGCATTTGTCGCACTGGTCGTAAACGTCGTCGCCTTTATCGTCCTGTGTCATGCCGGCGGCCTGAAGGGGAGCGATATTTCCGGGAAATCGGTTCCCTATTATTCCCTGGTGCTCCTGTTTCTCTGCGGTGCAAACGGCATCGTCATGACGGGCGATCTGTTCAACCTCTATGTATTCCTGGAAATCTTCTCCCTGGCCGGTTATGGGCTGATCGGCATCGGTGAGAAGCAGGCGCCGGTTGCCTCTTTTCGCTATCTGATCATGGGAACGGTGGGGGCGTCGTTTTATCTGCTGGGGATCGGTTTTCTCTACATCGTGACCGGTTCTCTGAACATGGCGGACGTTAGAGACATACTTCCCCATATTCATGGAAACCCTGCCGTGGCCGCCGCCCTTTCGCTGATCGTCATCGGCGTGGGGATCAAGATGGCCATCTTCCCCCTCCAGGGCTGGTTGCCCGATGCTTATACCTATGCCCCTTCAACTTCATCGGCGCTGGTTGCCCCCATCGGGACGAAGATCGCGGCCTACGTGTTGATTCGCATCATGTTTTTTGTCTTCGGCGTCAAATTTGTAAGCCAGTCATTGCCGATTACGGACTTGATCGCGTGGCTTTCCGCCATCGGCATCATCTACGGTTCCGTGATGGCGATCGCCCAGAACGAGATGAAAAGAATGCTGGCCTACAGCAGCATTGCCCAGATCGGCTATATCGGTTTGGGAATAGGACTGGCGAATCCCCTCGGTTACATAGGCGCGGTGCTCCACATTTTGAATCATGCCTTTATGAAGGGGGCTTTGTTCCTCGTTGCCGCAAATATAAGGAAAAACTCCGGTCACTCGGACATCTCAAAGCTCGATGCTTCTTACAGGAAGAAATTGCCCTGGAGCATGGCCGCCTTTACTCTGGCCGCTCTTTCCATGATCGGCCTTCCCCCCACGGCCGGCTTTTTCAGCAAGTGGTACCTGGCCCTGGGGGCCATCGACAAGGGGAATTGGGTGTTTCTGGCGGTCATTCTCATCAGCAGTCTGTTGAATGCCGTCTATTTCTTCCGGATACTGGAGAAGGTTTATCTTGTGCCGCCTCCGGCGCAAAAGGCGGGGGAGGACTTGCCCGCTGAAACGAAAAATAGAGAGGGTTCCCTGATAGGCGAGGAAAAATATTCTCTCATGATACCCGCCGTTGTTCTCTCCTTCTCTTTGCTGCTGCTCGGGTTATTGAACGCAAATATTGTGAAAGGAATTATTCAACGGATCATCCCGTTGGGAATGTAACAGACGCCAGGCAATGACATATCCGGAAATTTACAGATCCATTATACCATTTTATGCCGTGATGGTCTCTCTGATTGCGGCGCTGCTGATCATGCTCAGTTCCCGCCATGCGAACCTGCGAGAATTCTGGACGCTCGCGGCAAGCATAGTAAAGTTTTCCCTCGTTTTTCTTCTGTTGCCCGGCGCTCTGGCCGGACGGATTGCCGAGTACACCTTCTGGGAGATATCGCCCGGCATCGCCCTGGCGTTGAAAGCGGACCAATTCGGTATTTTTTTTGCGTTGATCGCCTCCGGTTTATGGATACTTACCTCCATTTATTCCATCGGTTATGTGCGCGGACTCAAGGAGCACAAGCAGACCCGCTACTTTGCCAGTTTTGCCGTCTGTCTTTCCGCCACGATCGGCATCGCCTTTGCGGCCAATCTGCTCACCTTCGTCTTATTTTATGAAATCCTGACCATCGCCACCTATCCGCTGGTGATTCACAAGGAGACGAAAATCGCCGTTTCGGCAGGCAGAAAGTATCTCGTCTATACCCTTACGGCGGGTGTCCTGCTGATCGCCGCCACGGCCTGGACATACAGAATAGCGGGCACTTTGGACTTCCGGGCCGGCGGTCTGTTCGGCGATGCCTCATTTTCGCCGGCCGCGATTACGGTCTTGTTTCTCCTTTTCCTCGGCGGGGTCGGGGTCAAGGCCGCGGTCATGCCCCTGCACAGCTGGCTTCCCGCAGCAATGGCCGCCCCCACCCCGGTCAGCGCCCTGCTGCACGCCGTGGCGGTGGTCAAGTCGGGCGTGTTCGGGGTTGTAAGGGTTGTCGGGTTTGTCTTTGGGCCGACGCTGATGCGTCAATTCGACCTGAATATCTTTTTGGCGACGGTGGCGGGCGCAACCATCATTCTGGCTTCGCTGCTTGCCTTTCGGCAGGACAATCTCAAATTCCGCCTGGCCTACTCCACCGTGGGACACCTCTCCTATATCGTTCTGGGAGCGGCCCTGCTTTCTCCTGCGTCGCTCGTCGGCGGGTTGCTGCATATCGCCAATCATGCCACGATGAAGATCACGCTGTTTTTTTGCGCCGGCGCCATTTACGTCCGACACCATAAGGAAAAGATCAGCGAACTGGACGGCATCGGCAGGGCTATGCCCTGGACAATGGGCGCCTTCACGGTGGCCGCCATTGGTTTGGCGGGCATTCCGCCTGTCAATGGATTCATCAGCAAGTGGCAGCTCGGTCTGGGTTCCCTGCAGGCCGGTGAAATGTTGCCATTGGCTGTCCTGGTGCTGAGCGGGCTTCTCAACGCAGGATATTTTGCGCCCATCATCTCCCGCGCCTTTTTCAAAACTCCCACCGTTCCGTACGAACATGGAGAGGCATCTTATGCCATGGTCATTCCTCTGTTGGTTACGGCGCTTTTGTCCATCCTGCTGGGACTTTATCCCGATCTGTTTTTTCATTTCTATCGCCTGGCCGTTGAGGTCAGCGGCGGCATATTGGGAGGAATCGGCCGATGAACAAACTGCGCTGGGCGCTGTTGGCGATTGCGGCGATTGTTTCTCTGTGGGGCGGATTTGCGACACCCCATGATTCTGCGCACGATGCCTGGTGGAACCGCATCCCCGTTTTTTTCGCCCTCTTCGGTTTTTTCGGCTGCATATTGATTATTTTCTTTGCCAAATCACTGGGGAAGCTCTTTTTGCGAAAGGGGGAGGATTATTACGATGCCGATTGACGCTACGTTTCCTCCAGCCCTGGTCATGCTCGCGGGCGCCCTTTTGCTTCCGCTGTTGCCCCGCAATTACCGCTCTTATTTCTCGCTTTTCATTCCGCTTATCGCCCTTGTCCTTGTCTGGCTGGCGCCGTCAGGCGTTAACCTGACACTGGAATTGATGGATTATAAGCTTGTCGTATACAAGGTCGATCGGTTGAGCCGGATCTTCGGGACGATATTTGCGCTGATAACGCTTATCGGCGCCCTCTTTGCCTTTCATGTCAAGGAGGCGGCGAAACAGACTGCGACCCTCCTCTATGCCGCCGGCGCCCTGGGGGTGACATTTGCCGGCGATTTGATCACGCTGTTCGTTTTCTGGGAACTGATGAGCCTGCCTTCGACCTATCTGATCTGGGCCAGAGGCGTCCGTGAATCCGAAAAGGCGGGGATGCGCTATTTGATGTTTCACGTCTTCGGCGGCGGTTTGCTGTTTGCCGGCATTCTCCTTCATGCGGGGGAAACAGGAGGAATCCTGATTGAGCAACTCACGGATCGCAACGCACTTTCATCATGGCTGATTCTTGCGGGGGTTGCCGTCAATGCCGCTGTTGTCCCCTTGCACGCCTGGATTGCCGACGCCTATCCGAAGGCGACGGTGACGGGGGCGGTTTTCCTGAGCGCCTTGACCACCAAAACCGCCGTTTATGTCTTGTTGAGGATGTTCCCCGGCTGGGAGATCCTGATATTCCTGGGTGTGCTGATGGCCTTGTACGGCGTGGTCTTTGCCGTTTTGGCCAACGACATTCGGGAGATCCTCGCCTATCACATTATAAGTCAGGTCGGTTACATGGTGGCCGGCGCCGGTATCGGTACGGAGCTGGCGGTAAACGGCGCTACCGCCCACGCCTTCAGTCACATTTTATACAAGGCGCTCCTTTTCATGGGCGCCGGGGCGGTACTCCACACCACGGGGAAAAGCAAACTGACGGAACTCGGTGGACTGGCAAAAAAACAACCGCTTATTTTATGGCTTTACATGATCGGGGCTTTTTCCATTTCCGGGTTTCCCCTCTTCAACGGCTTCATCAGCAAGTCCATGGTGGTGGCTGCGGCGGGCGAGGCGAATTACCCTTTCGCGATGCTGCTTATGCTGCTTGCCTCCGTGGGAACCTTTCTTTCCGTGGGCATAAAATTGCCTTACTTCACGTGGTACGGCGAAAACCGGGGCTTAATCCCTCTTCCGCCGCCGCGAAATATGTATCTGGGAATGGCGGCGGCGTCCTTTTTCTGCCTTCTACACGGCATCATGCCCGGGCTGTTATACGACATGCTGCCCTACACGGTCCATTTTGCACCCTATACATTCTCCCACGTTGTGGAAACTTCGCAGATCCTGATCTTCACCTTTGCCGCCTTCTGGATTTTCCGCAAGCGACTTGCCGGTGAAGCCGGCATTACCCTGGATGTGGATTGGTTTTACCGCAGACCGGCGCGATGGGTGCAGAGGGTCTTTGTTGAAGACCTGGAAACTGCCTTTAACAAAGTCGAGACCCTGAGCATGGATATAGTAGGTAAGCTTTCCCTGCTCAGTAAAAATCCAACGCTGATATTCACTAAGTCCGGTGGAAAATATTTCAGCCCGGATACTTATCGGCCGGCGATTCAGACTTTAATCTTGTTAGTGTTGTTTAGTTTTGTGCTGATCAGTTTCTGGGGATTGTTAAGTCACTTGTTGGCTGTCACAAAATAAGTAGATACTTGACCGGCTCCTTTGATAAATCCTGCTCCCGCCATGTTTCTCCCGCTGCATTGAGTTCGCCGATGCACTTGCCATCACCTCATGGTATCGCATATCGATTTTGCGGCCCATGTTCTGCTAAAGATAAACGATATTCTCCCGGTGATAGAGGGAAAGAAACAAGAGCAGGTAATCCCTCAGATGACGGGTGATCAGGAAATTGTTTCTGACATGCTCGCGGCCGTTCTCGCCGATCTTCCGGGCATAATCCGGGCTGGAGAGAAACTGCTTGACGGCAAAAGCCGCTCCTTCTGCAGAATAGCACAATAATCCGGAATGCTTATGTTTTATCTGCAGCGGAATCCCGCCGACGTTGGATGCAACGACCGGTTTGGACTTCCAGAGAGCCTCCGAAACCGTCAGCCCAAATCCTTCCTTCAGCGATTTCTGAATAATCACCGTTGATGCCCGCTGCAGGGCATTAATCTCCAGATCGTTCTGGGACATCGACAGGATATGGATGTCGGGATCCCCGTTGGCGGATTCCATCACCTCCTCGAAGACTTTCTGTCCTTCCGGATCATCCGTCGCCGTTCCGCCGGCCAGTAAAAGACGGCAGGCGATGTTTTTTTTCACCAGCCGATAGGTCGTGATGACACCCAGGGGATCTTTCAAACGATCGAAACGGGAGATCTGGGTGATAATCGGCTTATCCTTCGGTATGCCGTACTTGTTGAGGACCCCGTCGATGACCTCCTGCGGCAGTTCCCGGTTCTTGTCGCTCAGAGGATCGATGGAGGGGGATATCAGGAATTGCCGGACCGGCAGTTTCCGGGAGAAGGCCGGCGCCGAAAATACGGCCGCATCGTACTGCACGACGAACTCCTTCAGAAATCTCCAGACCTTCTGTTCGGGGTCGGACAGATCGATATGGCAGCGCCAGATCCATTTGTTGTTCATTCTTTTCTGAACCAGGACGATCGGCTGGGGGTCGTGGATGAATACGATATCGCTGGAGGTATCCATCTCCTCCACGTTTTTTCGGCTCGTCTCCATGAATATCTCCAAATCCTTCTCGCCGATATCGGCCCGTCCGCCGTGCAGGGCGTTGTGGAATTTCTTCGTGACATCGAAGAACTCTTCTCCCCCCCTGATCACGTCCCAGCGCACGTCCAATCCCAGCTCCCTGAGCAGGGGAACCATCCGGTTGAGAATCTCCGCCACGCCGCCGCCGACGGCCGTGGAGTTGACATTCAGTATCTGCTTTCCCCTCAGATGCAAGGCGATGAGCTTCAGGTCCTCCACGACGGATTCCCCGACGATCGGGGTATAGTCATCGATCTTTGCCATAGCTACCGTATCTCCCTTTCAATCAAATCGGTAATGGTACGCCGTAAATCCTCCATGGTGAATACGTAGGGGTCGAGTCGGGCGATGCTGAAAGCCAATGCCTCGTTCCCGATGGAGTTTTCGATCCAGTTCGAGAAGTCATTCGTCTTCTTTTCCAGCCTGAGCCTTGCCTCGAAGATATGAAAGTAGATGGAATCGATGGTGATCCGTTTCAGGATCTCGACGAATTCGCGCAAGTCATAGCTGATATGTTGTGTGGGAAGGATGAAGCTGACCGCCTTTTTGAAGTGGAGTTCCCCCCCCTCCTGGGCAAATCTCATCTTCGCTTCGGGTCGCTGTTCCAGGTACTCCTCGACGGTCTCGATGATACTTTCCCGGAGGCTGCGGATGGTCGAAAACTGGATGATATCGATACTGGCCAGACGTTCCCCCAGCTCCTCCTCGCCGAGGATCTCCCGGACCCAGTAGGCGAAATCGTTCGGCGGTTCGGGAGAGAGGTACTGATGCTGCTGCAGGAAGCGATGGGTATGGTAATAGATGCTGCCGCCCGGCACGGACTTCAAAAGCCGCACCAACTGGACCAGACCGGCGGCCCTCAGGCCGGTCAGTTCGGTCAGATGCAGACGTGTGTAAAACCGGAAGGGTTCCGCTGCCCTCGCCAATTCCGCCATGATGTCACCCCTTTCTGATCCTTGCGAGCCCCCCGAGAAATTCCGCTACCTCCCCGATGCTGCCGAGATAGTACATGGCTTCGGTTTCCCGCGGCTCACCCACGAATACCGTCAGACCCCGATTCCGAATGGCCCGAAAAGCGTCCTCGTCCGTCCGGTCATCGCCCAGGCAGACCGGCCATGGCGCCTCTCCGACAGCTTCTTCGACCTTTTCCAGGAGCCAAAGGACGGTTTTCCCTTTATCCCATTCAACGGAAGGCCTGATTTCGCAGACCTCCTTCCCCGAACGCAGGACAATCTCCCCCCGCAGCCGGTAAGGCCGGGCAGTCTCTAAAACGGTCTGCATCGCGGCGGGAAGCGCCCCGCGCTTCACCCTCCTGAAATGAACAGCCAGCGTCAAGCCTTTGTCTTCCACGAATGCACCCGGGAAGAGAAGGAGGGCCTTTCCCAACTGCCCGCACAGCTCGTCGAGGGCGCACTTCATTTTCTCGGGGACGGGATACCTGAATGTCACTCCCGGTCCCTCCATCTCCAGGCCGTGATTCCCCCCGTAAACGATTCCGGCGATCCCGACCCGATTGCGGATATCCTCCAGGGACCGGCCGCTGATCACCGCGATCCTGCACCTGCCGTCTCCAGACAACCGCTCCAATCTCCGCTTCATGCGGACAGAAAGGACAGCCTGCTCCGGGTCCCGGACGATGGATGAAAGGGTGCCGTCGTAATCGAAGAACAGGTAGAGGAATCTGCCCGCCAGATCCGTCTTCAATGCCTCCCATGATTCCGGAAGATGCCGCACGCCTCTCATCCTTTCTTTTCCTGTTCGTAATTCAGCGCCCCTGTTGGGTAGGGCTCCCGGAGGGGGTGCATCTCCAGGCAGTGCTGATCCTATTCGGCGAGCAGCCATTTCATTCGGCCGTTGTCACTCTTTTCGAAGGGGCTGCGTGTTTTTCACCCCCGTCAGTTCGGCTATGATGTTCGCGGCCCAGAAAAAGATATTATTCTTGCCGACAATCTCCCTCATACGTTCCATTCGGCGCCGTTTTTCCTCAACCGGCATTTCGATCGCATCTTTGATGCTCTCGGCGAACTCCTCGGTCGCATAGGGATTGATCTGGACGGCGTCGGTTAATTCCCGAGCCGCTCCCGCGAAGCGGCTCAGCAGGAGGATCCCCGACAGGTCATTCTTGGCGGAAATGAACTCCTTCGCCACCAGGTTCATTCCGTCGTGGAGCGGGCTTACGATGCACAGATCGGCCAGCTGGTAGTAGGGGCTGATCTCCTCAGGGGTGAACTGCCGCTTTAAATAGATGATGGGGCTCCAGTCCCCCTCGGCATATTTCCAGTTCTTCCTCTCGATCAGTTCGTCGATCTCCCCCGTGAGATCGTGATAACGTTTGATGTGGGTTCGGCTGGGCGCCGCGATCTGGATGAAGACAAACCGCGTTTTAAACTCCGGATACTTTTCCAGGAACCGGTCGATCGCCAGGAGCCTTTCGACGATCCCTTTCGTGTAATCGATTCTCTCCACGCTTACCGCCACGATCTTGCCGTCCAGTTTCAATTCCTCGCGGATTTTCTCCTTCTGGTTCAGGACGCTTTCCGTCGGCTTCCCGAAGACGCTTCCGTCGATGCTGATGGGAAAGGCCCGGACAAGGGTCTCCCGGCCGCTCTTCACGACGCTGAATTTTTCCGTATCGACCCGGGATTCCATCAGGCGGTTGGCCGTATCCAGGAAGTTGTTGCAGTTGTTCTGGACGTGAAACCCGATCAGATCGCAGCACAGCATCCCTTCAAGGATTTCCTCCTGATAGGGACAGATCGAAAAGACCTCCGGATTGGGCCAGGGGATGTGCCAGAAAAGGGCGATCGTCGCATCCGGGCGTTTTTGCTTGATCATCTGCGGCAAGAGCGTGAAGTGATAATCCTGGATGAAGACGAAAGGGTTGTCCGCCGGGAGTTCTTCGAGAAGAGCGTCGGCGAACTTTTCATTGACCTTCCGGTAGATCTGCCAGTCAACCTCCCGGAAGATCGGCCGCGTGTGGGTGACATGACACAGCAGCCATAATCCCTCGTTGGCAAACCCGTAGTAATACCCTTCCTCTTCCTCCTTGGTCAGCCAGACCCGCTTGAGGATGTACCGCTCATCCCCGGGCGGGACCCCGATCTTGTTTCGGGAGTTGACGAACTTTGTATCGGCGTTTCCACTGCCGTGCGCCACCCAGGTCCCTCCGCAGGCCCGCATGATGGGATCGATCGCCGTCACCACCCCGCTGGCCGGGAACATCATCTTGGTCTCGTTCCGTTCCACATCAAAAACATGTATGTAGGGTTCCCGGTTGGACACGACGAAGAGCGAATTCTCGCCGAGTTTTGCGACGACCAGATCCTGAAGACGCTTTTCCGTCCAAAGATCCTCCTTCTCGACACGCACCTGGGCCTCTTCGATCATGGATCGGCGGGCGACCCGCAGGTTCAGGGCCACCTGTTCCACCTCCTCGGCGAGCTTGCCCAGTTCCCCGGTATCGCGGATCGGGGACTTTGCGTCGATGTTCCCCCGCTGAAAGCGCGTAAACCATTCCGTCAGACGCCGGACCGGCATCACGAAAAGCTGGCGAAGCGTCAGCAGGGATACGAGCAGAATGGAGATGACGAGGGCGATCAGGGCAATGCTGATCCGTTTCCAGAGCTCGGTCAATCTCGTAAATATATACGAGGTGTCGTAGATGACCTCCACGAGGCCGAGGATTTGGCCGTCGTCGTCGAGGACCGGATGGACATAACTGTAGACGGAATAATCTCCGAATTTCGCCAACTCGCCGTGGGGGGTCTTCTGCGTGATGACCTCCCCGAGATAGGGTTTTTGATGATCCTTCCATTCCGAGAATCGCTTCGTGATGACAAAGAGCTTCCCTTCGCGGTCATAGAGGACGCACCCCTGCAGCCGTTCCCGTGTCTCGAATTTCTCGATCAGCCGCTGGGCCTTTCGGAGATCTCTCGTCGCAAGAATCTGTCCGGCGGAGAGTTCCATGCTCTCGGCGACGGCCTTTGCCTTGCGCTTGATCTCATCAATGAGCCTCTCCTGGACAGAACGCGCCTGGAAAAATCCGAAGAAGGCAAAGACGACGGAGATGATGATCAGGATCGGCAAACTGAAAAGCAGCAATCGTTTCATTTTACACACGTCCTTCTTCAGTGGTGGACTTCCGTGGGTTCATGGAACGGATATTCGTCTTTACCTCCGACTCGCCAGCCTGTTTTTCCAAAAGGAAGTTGACATGACTGCATTTGATCTAATCTTTCCATTTTCCTATTTTCCCTACTGAAACTGATAGTTCAGCATCTCCGATTTCTCCCGGCGCTTGATTCCCAGAGAGAGGGAGGAGCCTGACTTTATGGTGTTCAGCAGCCCCATCACGTCGTCCAACGTTCGAATCTTTTGGTTGTTCACCTTCTGGATAATATCTCCGTTGGCGATCCCCATTTTCTGGTAGAGACTTCCCGGCTGGATGCTGCTGACGATGAAGCCGTAACACAACGGGCAAAGTCAATTCTTTATCGGCGGGAAAATGACGAAATGAGACCTTCCGTTTTTCGCCCATGCCGCCTCGTCATGTCCGTTGTCCAAAGGCATCTCCTTGCCGTAACCGATCGTCTTGATTCTTTCCTTCTCGATGCCCAGGTCCACAAGGTACTTCGCCGCTTCTTCTTTAGCTCTCCATAAATTGTCGTCATTCAGGTATAACGAATTGTCTGGTACCATTTTGAGATGCTCTGCAAAACCCGGATGCTGCCATGAGATTTGAATTGTGCTGTTGTCTTGTCGTAACTTCACGATTCAATTCATGGTTCATTATTTTAGTACACTAAGCGCGTCTTGTCAAATGATTTAAACAGAAATGGTTTCTATAGAAATGATTTGTAATTAAATCCGTTAATATGCTAAAGGGCAGCCGGA
>JAHIMW010000209.1 GCA_018896355.1 Pseudomonadota bacterium | reverse complement strand
TTCAATGAGGATGACCGTGCCGCGGGTCTATGATGCAGGCCATGCTTGGTTTCGATTGCCGAAGGATGCTTAGAAGATCGCCGCTGATGCCCCATGATGCGCACCGATCCATTCCATCGGAAGCGCGTCGCGGCCGGTCGCCGCGGATCTTCGTGATGTGCCGCGGATTTACGCTGCTGGAGGTGATGATCGCAATGGCGATTCTGGCCATCACCCTGGTCGCCGTCTTCCAATCCCAGTCCCAGAGCATTTCGATGGCGGGCGACTCCCGTTTTCTCACCACGGCCTCGCTTCTGGCCCAGAGCCGGATGGTGGAGATCGATGCGGCGGACCCAAGGGAGGTCACTGCCGGAAACGGCGATTTCGGGGAAGACTTTCCCGACTATCGGTGGCAGGTGGAGATCGGGGAGACGGAGATCGACGTCCTGAAAAGGATCAGCCTCACGGTGACAAACAGCCGAATGGTCGTCCGCAACAGCTACCGTCTGATCCTCTACAAGGTGGTGCTGCGATGAGGGCGAAGGGGTTCACGCTGATCGAGATCCTGATCGCCGTCTTTATCCTGGGAATCGTTTTGTCCACCGTTTACGCCTCCTACACGGGAACCTTCCGGATCATCCGCGCAACGGAAACCGACGCGGAGATTTACGGCATGGCGCGAACCGTTCTGGATCGGATGACCCGGGATCTGGAGGCGACCGCCTCCTGGAAAGGGGAGTTTACCTTCACCGCCAGGCCGTACTACCTGGGCAACCGGGAATTCACGCGGCTGATCTTCCGTTCCACGGCCCATATCGCCTTCGGCGAGAAGGAAGAACCGGCCGGGGTCGCCGTGATCGAATACGGCGTCGAAGAGGGGATGGAGAAGGAAGGCTACACCCTCTCCCGGAGCGACTCCCTCCGTCGCGATCCGGAAAAGGAAGAGACGCCCACCGGGGGATTTCTGTTGTGCGACCGGATAGAGACCCTGGCCTACCGCTTCTTCGACGGCGCGGGCAAGGAATACACAACTTGGGACAACGGCGACGACGAGGCGCAGAAAAAGAAGGCCCCGGCGATGGTAGAGATCCGCCTCGGCCTCGTGAACGAGAAGGATCGGGAACATCCCTTTCCGTTCATGACCCGGGTGCGTCTGCCGCTGAGCCAGGCGGTGACGCCATGAAACTCTCATGACGGCCTTCCGTCACAAAGGGGGATGGAAATTGCTGGGCGACCCCACCCCCACCCTGACCCTCCCCCGTCAAAGGGGGAGGGAAGTTGGATGCAATGAATTCAATAAGTTGATGGCGCATTTTCAGATGAAAAAAATGCAGTCGAACCAGCGGGGCATCGCCCTCATCCTCGTATTGCTGATGGTCAGCATCATCGTGGCGTTGACGATCCAGTTGAACCGCTCCCAACGCTCCGAGATCTACGAGGCGGCGAACCTGAGCGACGGCATCCGGTTGCGTTATGTGGCCCAATCCGCTTTTTACGCCGGAGAGGCTATCCTGCTGACGGATAAGAACGCGTTCGACGCGCTGACGGAGGATTGGGCGAAGACCGAAATGCTCGCCCTCAAATCCGAAGGGCTTTTCGACAACGCCTCCTTCAGGCTTTTAATCGAAGACGAAGGGGGAAAAATCCCCATTAACCGCCTGATCAGCGGAAACGGCTACAACACGCAGATCCGGGACCTCCTGCTGCGACTTCTTGCCGGGCCGTTTTTTCGTTTGCCGCAAAGGCAGGCGGAAGAGGTCATTGATGCGATCAAGGACTGGATCGATGCGGATGACGAGGTTACCGGCGACGGCGCGGAGGGGGGGCACTATGCGGATCTCGATAGGCCCTACGCCGCGAAAAATGCATCTCTCGATTGCATTGAGGAATTATTGATGGTAAAGGGGGTTTCCCGCGAGCTGTTTTACGGTACGGGGGAAACGGCCGGACTCGTGCAGTGCCTCACCGTCTTCGGCGACGGGAGGATCAACATCAACACCGCCCCGAAAGCGGTCCTCCGGGCGCTTTCGGCGGAGATGACGGATGAGGCGGTTAACCGGCTCGATGAGTACCGCCGGGACGAGAAAAACGACCTTGCAGCCCTCGCCTGGTACAGCCGCGTTCCGGGGACGGCCGGCCTGAACATCCCCACGGAACTGATATCCATCCGGAGCGACATCTTCCGGATCACGGCCGTCGGCCTCCAGGGAAGGATGATGGAGCGGATCACCGGCATCGTCAAACGGGAAACGGGTGGGAGAAAGGTCATACTCCTGTCCTGGAGAGTTGAGTGATGGCCGAAAAAATTCTGGGTCTCGACATCGGCGCAGGCAGCGTCAAGGCGGTGATTCTCTCCCGGGGGTTCCGGGGGGGGCGCCGGATTCTTGCCGTCCGCCGGATTGAGATCCATGAGCCGGGCGGCATCCCGGAGGCTTTGCAGCAGCTTTTTGCGGACCCGACCTTCTGCGGTTCGGTCTGTATGACGGCGATTTCTCCCGGTCTGCTCTCCTTCCGGAACGTCCGGCTTCCTTTCCGGGACGACAAAAAGATCGGGCAGACCATAGCATTTGCCCTCGAACCTTTGATCCAGCAGCCCCTCGACGGGGTCTTCATTGATTACCGGGTGACCGCAAGGGGCGAACAGTCGGAGATCTTCGCCGCCCTTGCCGACCGCTCGCTCGTCGGCGAGCGAGCGGCGCTCCTTTCTCCCTATGTCCGCGATACGGCGGTGATCGACATAGACGCCGTTCCCCTTGCCTCATTCCTGCTGCAGAGATCGGATTTTCCGGCATGCGCGATCCTGCTGGACATCGGCGCTCTCGATACGACGGCGATTTTCACAGGAAAAGGGAAGATCCTCCACATCCGCCATTTCCGTTTTGGTGGGGAGATGGCGACCCGGGCGATAGCCGAAACGCTGCGGATCGATTTTACCGAATCGGAAACGTTAAAGAAAAGCGGTGAAATTCCGGAGGAGGCTGGCTCGGCGATCCGGGAGATCTGCGACCGGTTCTTCTCAGAGCTAAAGAATACCCGGGCCTTTCTCCTCCATCAGAATGGGCTCGACGAGGCGCCGGCCCGGATTATTCTGACAGGCGGCGGCGCCAGGACGCCGGGGATTGCCGAGGGGCTCTCCCGGCTCTTTGCCGTTGCGGTGGAACAAACGAACCTGATCGCGTCCGGAGGTTTTGAAATCGACACGGCCCTCCGATCGTCGTGGGACCAGGTCGTAATGGATCAGGCCCTCGCGCTGGCGGCCCGGCCGTTGGGTAAGGGAAGCGGCTTCAACTTCCGGCAGCGTGCGTCCGAAGCGCGCGCGGGTTACGGAGAACTCCGCGCCCGTCTGAAGAAAGGGTCGGTCGTGGCCCTTGTGATCCTGCTTCTGGCCGGCGTCGAATTCGGCCTTGACGACTACGGCGCCCGTCTCCGCCTCGATGCGATGAAAAAGGAGATCAACGCGGAATTCCGGAAGAGCCTGCCGGAGGTGACCCGGGTCGTCGATCCGGTGATCCAGCTTAAGGGAAAGATCGCCGAGGCGAAGAAGCGGGCCGCGGGGATGGGCGATGCAACAGAGGCTGCGACGATCCTGGACATCCTCAAGGAGATTTCGGAGCTGGCGCCGACGGACCTCCTGGTGACCTCCCTCTCTCTGGACGGGGATGCGGTTGGAATCAAGGGGGAGACGCGGAATTTCGATGCCGTGGAGACGGTCAAGAAGACGTTTGCGAACGCGAAACACGTCAAAACGGTGACGATCGGCTCAACGAACCTCATGAAACAGGAAAAAGGGGTGGAGTTTGATCTCAAGATCATTCTGAAAAAATGAGAAGTTTTTGGGAACAACTGACTAAGAGTCAGAAACAGATCGTGATCGCCGGCCTCGTTTTCACGGCGGCGGCGCTGCTCGTCCATTTTGCCGTTTTCCCCTATTTTGAGGCGCGGCAAAAGGTGCGAGGCGCGATCGCCGGAAGCGAAAAGACCCTCCGCGAGCTCGCGACCCTCGGCGCGGAGTACGGTGTCCTGCAGAGGCGCTCCGAGGAGATCCGAAGGGTGATCGAACGGCGGCCGCCCGCATTTGCGCTCTTTTCCTACCTGGAAAAGAGGGCCGGCGACGCGGGTGTCAAAGCGAACATCAAGTCGATCAACCCCCTGAAGTCCGTGCCGGCGGAGGCCTACGAGGAGACCGCCGTGGAGATGAGGCTGGACAAGCTGACGATGAAGCAGTTGACCGATTTCCTCTATCTGGTGGAATCCCGGGAAGATCTGGTCCGTATCCGGAGGATGTCCCTCGTAAAGATGAAGGAGAGCCCGGACTACATGAGCGCACTGCTCCAGGTGTTCACCTATCAAGCCCTGCCCCCGGGGGGGAGTCGATGAGATGAGACCCAGAATCAATAGGGCCGTTGTGGGTTACATCCTGGCCGGCGTTGCGATGCTGATCCTGCTTCTCTATCTCCGCTTTCCCGGGGGGGCGTTCACGGATTACATCAGGGCGGAGGCCGCCCGCTATCCGGGGCTGCTTCTCTCCATCGATGCGGTCGAACCCGCCATTCCGCCGGGCGTCACGCTGGAAAACATCACGGCCGGTTTCCGGGGAAGCCCGGAGGCGACCCTCCATGCGGATCGAATCGGCATCCGGCCCGGGTGGCTCTCCCTGCTCCGGGGTCGCCTTGCGCTCGTGATGGCCGCGGAAGGATACGGCGGTGATATCCGCGGACAAGTTGAATTTGCCGACATTTTTTCCGTGAAGGGACCGCTCTCGGCCCGGATGAATCTCCGGGAGATCCGGATCGAGAAGTGCGCCTGGCTCCGGGACGCCCTGGCCGGTCGGATCACCGGGACGCTGAAGGGGTCGGCCGCCTTCAGCGGCGTCGCGGAGTCACTGAAAAACGGAACGGGGAATATCGATTTCACGCTGACGAACGGGAGCTACCAGCTCCTGGAGAACCTCTTCGGTTTCGAACGGATCGATTTCAACAAGGTCGATGCGAAGGTAAGTTTCCGCAACGGCGCCCTGAAGATAGCGGGGCTGACCCTGAACGGGGAAAAAATCCGCATTTCCCTGAAGGGGAATATCCTGCTGGCCGACGATTTCCGGGAGAGCCGGATCGACCTGAACGGCTCGATCGAGATCCCGACGCAGGGCAACAAGCGCTTGACGTTGGCCATCAGCGGCACCCTGGGGAACCCGAAGACGAGGTTCATGTAAATGAATGTAAGGTGATTTTGTGGACTGGGCGCGTTATTTTCAACTTTCGCTGTCGGATCTCCTGGGACTCGTCTCCCGGCGGACGGTGATCCTCCTGGTTATGGCCATCTTCATCTACCAGGGGGTGGGGATCTTCTACAAGGCCTTGGCGCTTCAGCTTATCCGGATGAGACCGGCGCCCGCCGTGGAGATCAAGGCCCAGGCGGCGGCCGTTGCGGCCCGGGAGCCGGCGGACGTCTACCTTGTGATCCCGGAGAGGAACCTCTTCGGAACGACGACGAACACGGTTACGGACAAGCAGACCCCAGCCGCGCCGCAGCAGGACATCGCGCTCCTCTTCGACGTCAGGGGCACCGTCGCCGGCGAGGGAAAATATGGTTTCGCGGTCATCGAGGAGAAGGGGACGCGGAAGCAGCGTCTCGTGAAAGCGGGTGATGTCGTCGCCGCCGCAAAGGTGATCCGGATCAAGAGGAACGCCGTGGATTTCCTCGTGGAAGGACAGGAGCGGACCCTCAAGATGGCGGAGATGAAGGAAGCGCCGATCCTGCCGCCGGCGCAGGCCATGACGGCCTCGACAGGGCCGCCCCCGCAGGCCGGAACCTTCGTCCTCAATCGGAGCGAACTTCAGGAGGCGATGGCGGACATGGGAAGCATGCTCAGCCAGGCGCAGATCCGACCCTACTTTAACGCGGGGGTCCCCGACGGCTTCATTGTGACCAGTATCCGGCCGGGGAGTCTCTACCAGAAGATGGGGATTGTCAACGGAGACATTATCCAGGAGGTAGACAACCGGAAAATAAGGACGGCGGATGACGTGTCGGGTCTGCTCAACACCCTTAAGTCAAGTAGCGACATCTCTATGGTGGTTAAACGCGGGGGGAACCCGAAGACAATGAATTACCAGTTCCGTTAACCGGGAAATAGGGGGACAGCTCCCCTATTTTTCGCAAAAAAATAGGGGAGCTGTCCCCCTATTTCGAATGGTTGTCGTCATGTATGAAGCCTGCTTCGGGCTGAAGGAGAATCCATTTACGCTGTCGCCGGATCCGCGGTTTCTTTACCTGAGTCCGCAGCACCGGGAGGCCCTGAACTGCCTGATCTACGGGATCCATGAAAAAAAGGGATTCATGGTTGTTACCGGCGGGATCGGTACCGGCAAGACGACGCTCTGCCGCTCTCTGCTGGCCGGTCTGGACGGATCCGTGGCTACGGCGCTCATTTTCAACCCCGCCCTTTCCGATATCGAGCTGCTGAAAACGATCAACCAGGAGTTCGGCGTCCGGATGGGGAGGGGCAGGGGGACGAAGAAGCGGTACCTCGACGCGCTTAACGGTTTTCTGATGCAGAATTTTGCGGTCGGGCGAAACGCCGTCCTGGTGATCGACGAAGCCCAGAACCTCCCGCACAGCGTCATGGAGCAGATCCGGATGCTGTCGAACCTGGAGACGGTCCGGGAGAAGCTGATCCAGATCATCCTGATGGGCCAGCCGGAGCTTCTTCGGCTGCTGGCGCTGCCTTCGCTCCGCCAGTTGAACGAACGGATTACGGTCCGCTACGACCTGAAGCCCTTGGCCCGGGACGATGTCCGGCGTTATATTGAACACCGGATAGCGACGGCGTCCGGGCAGACGAACGGGGTCTTTGCGCCGGGCAGCTACGGGTTGATCTACCGTGCCTCCCGGGGCATCCCGCGCCGGATCAACGCGATTTGCGACCGGGCGCTTCTCGTCGCATACGGACGGGATCTCCGGACCGTCGACCGGCGTCTCGTCCGCGCGGCCATCCGGGACATCGGTCCTGGATATCTGACGGATGCCGGTTCCGGCGGGATGAACAGGGGCGTATTCGGAATCATCGTCGCCGCACTTCTGTGGACGGTCCTG
>JAHIMW010000250.1 GCA_018896355.1 Pseudomonadota bacterium | reverse complement strand
GGAGTGGGGACACCTTGCCGCAAGGTGTCCCCAGATTCCTCACCGGCATTTCGTATTCAGCATCCCGAAAATCCTCCGCCGTTACTTCCTCTACGATCGAAAGCTGCCGGCCGATCTCAGCCGCTGCGCCTGCGAATCCCTGAAGGTCTTTCTCCAGGATGCGGTGGGGACACCTTGCAGCAAGGTGTCCCCTTGATCCCGTCCCCGGCGCCGTCATCGCTGTCCAGACCTTCGGCGATTTCCTCGGATTCAATCCCCATTGCCACATCCTGGTGACGGATGGCTGTCTTTATGGTGATGGCGGCATGTTCCGCGTCGCCCCGCCCCTGGAGTTGAAAAAGCTGGAGGCCATTTTCCGGCACAAAGTGCTCAGGATGCTTCTGAACAAGGGAAAGATCTCGCAGGAGATGATCGCCATGCTCTCAACATGGCGGCATTCCGGATTTCACGTCTTCTGCGGCAACCGCATATCGCCCAATGACAAAACGGCCATGGAAAATCTGGCGTGTTACATCATCCGGGCGTCTTTCTCTCAGGAGCGGATGCAGTACCTCGACCAGGAGGGGACAGTCGTTTATACATCCAAGAACGGCGAGACAACCAAGAGCTTCCCGGCGCTGGAATGGCTGGCCGCAATGTGTTCGCACATCCCGAATCGGGGAGAGCAGATGGTGCGTTACTACGGATACTACAGTAACGTCTCGCGGGGAAAACGCCGCTTACGATCTCCAGCTTCAAACGCACGCTGACACTATCTACGGCGACCCCGAATACTCTTGGGATGCCTATATTCATGCATAACGCCTCATAAAAAAGGCGTGCCGGAGAGGTCTGTCTGGATTACGCCCGAAAAGGCATTCGTGATTGGTGAAATGGCCGAAAAGCGGTGCGCTCTCCCGATAGGTCGGGTGCCAGGATACATCCCTTCCACGATCATCGGCGCCACACCCCACATTTTGTGGCCAATATTTCCTTGACACACAAGTCCATTGCTGCTTACACTTCCTCCGCCAAAAACAATGTCTTATCAATCCGTTCTTGTGGGGGGAACCTTTTCTTCTCCCTTGTTCATCCCGGATCTTGACGCTGTCCTCAAACAGCATCTCGGGAAGGAACTGAAAGGGTTATCTGAGTTGCAAAAAGGGCTGCTCGAAAGTGGAAAAAAGGATGGCAAGGACTCTCGAATGGACAAGATCAGAGATTTCTTGAACAATTTTCGTTAAGAATGAAGAATGAAGAAACATAAGAACCTTTCTTTCTTTGCGTCTTTGCGCCTTTGCCTGCCCAGTGAAACCGTTTTTGCTGTTGTTTCACCGGGGCGCGAGACCTTTTTTCGGGTTAAATGAAGAAATGATGGCTTTCGAAAAACCATCCGATCCCCGGTACTTCCGCCGACCAGTTTGCTCCCACGGAATTCTGCCCATGGAGAAAGCGGGTCATACAAGGGGAAGTACACGATGAAAATGCCTACTCAGTTGGTGGTTACTCAGGACACGCGGGCCTGTTCAGCCGGGCATGCGATCTTTTTACTTTGACCGAAATGCTGATGGGAAAACCGAATGCCTGAACGTAGACCTGCCCAGGATGCTCGCATATCATCTCAATGTTTTAGATATGAATCTCATGAACGCCCTTATCAGAGACAGAGATCTCTGGGGGAAAAAAATGGAGGAAGACAATGAAAAGAAGTGTTTTGCTTAGTGTAAATGGTGAAAGGCGCGAGGTGTTCATCAAGCCCAACAGTACACTCCTCGAAGTACTGAGAGATGAGCTTCTCCTTACGGGAGCTAAAGAGGCCTGTGGATCGGGTGAGTGTGGGGCCTGCACCGTGCTCGTAGACGGAAAGCCGGTAAACTCCTGCATAACGCTCGCCATGGAGGCGGAAGGAAAAGCGATAGAAACTATAGAAGGGCTTTCAAAGGAAGGCAAACTTCATCCCCTCCAAGAGGCATTTATTGACCATCACGCGTTTCAATGCGGGTTCTGCACCCCGGGCATGATTATGAGTGCCAAGGCCTTTCTTAAAAGGAGTCCTGAACCGACAAAAGAGGAGATACGAAACGCCATCTCCGGAAACATCTGTAGATGCACGGGGTATGAGAATGCCGTAGATGCCATATTGGACACCGCTGTCGGAACAGAGAAGTAAAAGGAGTAATGACCATGACCAATTTTAGACATATAAAAAAGGGCCCAAGGAGGACCGATGGAGCGCTGATCGTAACCGGAAGGGCGGATTTTACCGGTGATATATCGCTTCCAGGGATGCTCTTCGGCAAGATACTGAGAAGCCCTTATCCCCACGCAAGAATAGTAGAGATAAACACGGAGAAAGCAAAGAAACTTGAAGGGGTAAAGGAAGTAATTACCGGAAAGGATATAGGCTACCGGCGGTTTTCGTTTATAGATACCCCCGCCTTTCCTGCTGATCAGACACCACTCGCGGTAGATAAAGTGAGATTCGTGGGAGAGGGTGTTGCCGCTGTTGCCGCCATAAGTGAAGATATCGCTGTAACCGCCCTCCATCTTATTGATGTGAAATACGAAGAACTTCCACCTGTCTTTGATCCTGAGGAGGCAATGAAGGACGGGGCTCCTGCCGTCCATGAGACCATAGAACCGAATACAACGACGGCCTGGGAGGATTTCGGGATTCCCAGCACAAAATCGAGACCTTATAAAGCCGTTAACAATATTTCAAATAGGAACCTGATAGAGTATGGGGACATTGGGAAAGGATTCGAGGATGCGGATTATTTAAAAGAAGACAGATTTGAGATACCTTCCACTTCCCATATGGCAATGGAACCTCATGCGGCGGTGGCGAGCTATCAGCCCACGGGAAAACTGGATGTCTGGCTCAGCCACATGGGCTTTGAGCATAAAAGGTTCTGGCTGGCAAAGCTCCTTGATATGCCCATAAGCAGGGTTAGGGTCCACAAAACCTACGTTGGTGGCGCCTTCGGGGGCAAAATAAGCATATTTCCTTATGAATTCATTGCTGCCTATCTCTCAAGACTTACACTGAGACCGTTGAAGATCACCCTTACAAGGGAGGAGGTATTCTGTGTATGCCCACCATCAAGGAGGATGATCGTTTATCTCAAGACCGGCGTTAAAAAGGATGGAACGATTACAGCCCAGCAAGTGAAGGTGATAGATGACGTTGGGGCTTACAGGGGAAGTTCCCCAACCGCTCTCTATCTGGCCCATGTCTTTAGAAATCCCATATATAACATCCCCAATTTGAAGCACGAAGGATATGGGGTCTACACCAACAAGCTTTACACCACTGCAAAAAGAGGGCACGGCCTCCAACAGATAGTTTTTGCCGTGGAATCTCAGTTGGATATGATATGCGATGAACTGGGGCTTGATAAGGTTGAGATGCGGCTTAAAAACTTCAGAAAAAAGGGAGACACCCTTCCTAACGGCGATATGCTGAGGAGTTACGGGCTGCCCGAATGTCTGGAGGAAGCAGCGAAAAAAATTGGATGGAGAGAGAAGTATGGAAAGAAAAAATTCAGGGGGTTGGGCATAGGCACCGCGTCCATGTTTTCGGGCGCGCACAATTTCCCCTTTTCAAGCGCGGCCATGATCAGACTCAACCAGGATGGCAGGATGATTCTCTACACAGGGCAGGCTGAGTTTGGAAATGGCG
Source organism: Pseudomonadota bacterium (assembly GCA_018896355.1). Lineage (GTDB taxonomy): Bacteria > Desulfobacterota > Syntrophia > Syntrophales > UBA5619 > UBA5619. Next base: position 7,109 of record JAHIMW010000250.1, on the reverse strand, counting down.
TTGATACGGTAATGGCACAGATTGCAGCCGAGGTACTCGATTGCCCCCTTGATTATGTGATTGTTAACTCCGGAGATTCAGAGGTGAGCCCCCATGACTTAGGGAACTGGTTGAGCGGAGGAGTATTCGTATCAGGCGAGGCTGTCAGGAGAGCGGCACTTGATCTCAAGGATCAGATGTTACAGCACGCAGCCGCGGGCCTTGATATTCCTGTTGAAGACCTCTCTATCAGGGACGGCTGGATTATTCCGGGTTCGGATGAATCAAAAAAGCTCTCTTTTTCTGATATATCAAGATATGGGATTCAAATGGCAGGCGGCGATCCTCTTATTGGAAAGGGCTTCAGCAAATGTGTCCCCGAGGTTTATTTCTGGAAAGGCAAGTTTAACAAGACCGCGTCTCTTTCTTCTGGAAAGGGCAGATTTACAGAGGCATACGGCCTTACTTTGGCGATAGCCGAGGTGGAGGTTAATCCCAATACCGGAGAGGTGGAGATTGTGGAGGTTGTCCTTGCGGATGACTGCGGGACACCTATAAATGTGAAATCCGTTGAGGGGCAGATCATGAGTCAGGCTGTAATGGGCATCGGAGATGTATTCTACGAGGAGGTAAAGATCAAAAATGGGATTGTAATGAACCCTAACCTCCTTGAGTACAGGGTGCCGACCGCCAATGATATTCCGAAGATAACCTCCATTATTGTGGACAGTTATGAACCTAACGGTCCCTTTGGCGCAAAAGAGGTTGGTGAGTCGCCAAGGGCGGCAGCCATATCGGCAATTGCCAATGCCATATGCAACGCCATAGGTGAAAGGATATATACCCTGCCCATGACGGGTGACAGGATAATGGAAGCGCTTCACTCGAAGAACACATAAAGGAGACAACCGATGAGTTCAATGCCGGAATTTGAATACAAAAGGCCTGAAACCCTGAAAGAGCTTTTTGACCTGCTTCCTGGTTATGAATCCGGGGCTGCAATTCTCGCTGGCGGAACGGATTTAATGCCGAGGATAAAGAGAGGGTTGGAAAAACCCGGCCTGGTCGTTGATATTAAAGACATAGAGGGCCTCAGTTATGTGGAAGACAAAGGAGAAAAAGTAAAAATAGGCGCCCTTACAACTATTTTTGATATAAGAAATAACACGCTCATAAAAGATAAATATCCTGCCTTACATGAGGCTGCAACTTTAACGGCCAGTGAAAACATCCAGTTAAGGGGGAGCATTGGAGGGAACATTTTACAGAATACGAGATGCCTGTACTACAATAAATCTGAAGCGTGGAGAGATTCCTTTAAACCGTGTTTGAAGAACGGCGGGGACATATGTAATGCGGCAAAAGGAGGGAAAAGGTGTTTTTCGGTCTACCGTGGCGACCTGGCCCCCGCACTCATGTCCCTTGGCGCATCCGTCTGCATTGTGAGTGAAAATGGTGAGAAAGAAACAGCCCTCGAAGATATTTTTACCGGAGATGGAGTGACCCCTTTCTCCTTAAGTAGAGATGAGCTGATAAAAAATGTCATCATACCTTCGGCTAAAATGAAGGGTGGATATGGAAAATTCAGGATGAGGAAAGCCGTTGATTACCCCAGCGTCAACGTTGCCATTTCCATGGATACAGGAGGCAAAGGAAGGCTTGTTGTGGGATCTGTAGGGGCAAAACCTTTCATGTATGAGTTTTCTTCTCTTGAAGAACTGAAAGAAATACCGGAGCGGGCATATAAGGATGTGTCCCCGATCAACAATATGTCCCTCTCTCCCTATTACAGAAAGAATATGGTCAGGGTGCTGGCAGAGGAGCTGATAAGGAGAGTTTGAAGATCTTTTGCAACAGAATATCAGATTATCCTATCTTGCCTGAGGTAGGTTCCAGGTTGGGTAGGGCCACTGGATTACAGACAAGGAGGGATGAAGATGCCTATGTTCAGTCCGGAAATTGAGACATTGAAACCCGATGCCATACGTGAGTACCAGGAGGAGCGTTTCGTGAAGGTGGTAAAATACGCTTACGAGCGGATACCCATGTACAGAAGGAGATTCCGGGAAAATAACGTTTCTCCTGATGATATAAAGAGACTGGAGGACGTTCCGAAAGTGCCTTTTACATACAAGGATGATTTAAGGGAGCATTATCCTTATGGTATCCTGGCAGTCCCCGTGGCGGAAATTGTAAGGTTCCATTCCTCCAGCGGAACAACAGGGACACCCACTGTAGTGTCGTATACAAGGGGCGACATGAAAGTCTGGACAACTCTTATGGCCCGTGCCCTTGCCACGGCCGGGGTTACAAGTGAAGACATCCTTCAAAACACCTACGGATACGGTTTGTTCACGGGGGGACTGGGCTATCATTATGGGGCTGAGGCACTGGGATGCTCTGTTGTGCCCATTGGATCGGGAAACACCAAACGCCAGCTTGAAATAATGAAGGACTTTAAGACAACAGTCCTCTGCTGCACTCCTTCTTACGCCACGTATCTGGCGGAAGCGGCCAGGGAAGCGGGAATAGACCCTGTTCGGGATCTTTCCTTGAGAATAGCCATGTTCGGGGCCGAGCCATGGAGTGAAGAGCAACGAAAACATATTGAGATGAATCTTGATCTAAAGGCCATGGACTGTTACGGAATGAGCGAGCTTTACGGTCCCGGGGTGGCTGTGGAATGCGAGTGTCAGAACGGATTGCATGTGTGGGGGGATGAATTCTATGTGGAGACCATAGATCCGGACACCGGAGAGGTGCTTGAACCCGGTGAAAAAGGGGAGATGGTCATAACAATGCTGAATAGAGAGGCCATGCCCCTGCTGCGGTACAGAACAAGAGACATATGTGTGATAAACTGGGATGAATGCCCATGCGGGCGAAGCCACCCGAGGATCATGCGCCTGGCCGGGAGGAGCGACGATATGCTGATTGTGGGAGGCGTCAATGTCTTTCCCAGCCAGATTGAGAGCGTGTTATTTGACATCCCCGGTATAGCGCCGCAGTACCAGATAATAGTGGACCGCGACATCCTCGACCGGCTTTATGTAAAAGCAGAAATAGATCCGGAGATGTGGGGATCTTCCGCTTTCGATAAGGATTCTTTCACCGGGAAGGTGGCGGAGAACCTCAGGTCCATATTGACGATCAGAGCCAGGGTAGAACTTCTTGCACCCGGAACCATAGAAAGGACTGAAGGAAAAGCCAAGAGGGTAATTGATCTCAGGAAGGATACTGGCCTTGCCCGATGAGCTCAAGAAAAGCATTGATGTATCCTCAGTTCGGCAATTGCTTATTTCTTCTGCGCCTGCCAGAAAAGACTTGAAACTTGCCATCATGGACTATTTTAACAACGCGGAGCTTTGGGAGGCTTATGGAAGTACCGAAGGGGGAGGCGTGACCCTGCTCAGACCGGAAGATCAATTCAAGAAATTAGGATCGATTGGGAAAGAGTATTTCGGCCGGTCGGTTCGGATCATCATGCAAAATATCCCTGTCAAAATATCCATTGACAAGCAAAAATAGCCGCCCTATATTTCCTCCGCATCCCAAAGATATGAAACACGTTCGAGAAATACTCTTTAAGTCGTTTAAGCCTGTGAATGTATCCAGGATGACACAGCATTTATGGAAATGATAGCAGGGGAAAGCATGAAAAGAAAATTACAGGGTGTATGCATCTTGCTGGTTTTCCTGTTTGGCTGCGGGACCGTTTCCACTGCCCAGCGGCCCGAAGAACAGGCTTTGAATTTTGTGGTTATGGGGGATAACCGCCCGGCAAATGAGTTCCGACCGGAACAGCCGTACATATACTTCAAGGCGGTCCAAAAGGCCGTTGCGCTCGATCCTGCCCTGATACTTAACACCGGCGATCTTGTTTTGGGTTATGACGTGGATTCACGCGAGAAGGCGAAGAAAGAATTTGATGACTTTGAGAAAGCCACGGCGTTGATACGGGAAAAGGATATCCCCCTGTACATAACGATGGGAAACCATTCCGGTTACACGGAATTTTCCAGGGAAGCTTTTGTTGAACGATACATAAACAAGGATACCGGATCGCTTTATTATTCGGTTGATATGAAGAACTGTCATTTTATTATTCTGTGCAGTGAACTTGAGAATGAAGCATCGCAAATCACCGGCAAACAACTGGAATGGCTGAAAGGGGATTTGAAGCGGGCCGAGGGTAAACATATCTTTGTCCTGCTGCACAGGCCCCTGTATCCAAAGATCGAGCATCTGAAAGATTCGCTGAACAAATATCCGGGAAAACGCGATGCGCTTGCCGAGCTATTCAAACAGTACAATGTTTCAATGGTATTCGTCGGCCACGTTCATGTTTATAACTTTTCGGTTGTTGACGGATTGGGCCAGATCATTGCCGGAGGCTCCGGCGCACCGCTGGTGGGAACCATCGATGATGGAGCGTTCAATCACTTTTTTCATGTGATTGTAAACGGGGATTCTATCGATTACCGATTGATCCCCCTGCAGAATGAAGTGCAACTGGCCACGCAGTTGATGGAGGAAGGTCGGATACAAGGCGCGATAAGCCTGGCCGAAAAAGCCATGGAAATGTTTCCGGACCATCCCATGCCGCATATCATAGCGACAACCGGATACAAATTGGACGACCGGACGGTGGAATACAATACCGGGATTACCAAACTTCTTTCAATCCTGAAAGGCCAGGAAGAAGTTTTTTTCAGACTGGGAGAATTCTGCCTAAGCGTCAAACTACTCGATCTCTCGGATTATTATCTTTCCAAGGCGCTGGCCATAAACAAGAACTCCTTTAATGTCTGGTATCACTATGCCCAATTGAAAACGGAGCAAAAGCAATATGACACCGCCATTAAAATGTATAAAAAGGCATTGCCGCTAACCAAGAACAAACTTCACAAACAGAAGATCAAAGAAAGAATCGAGGAGCTGAAATAACGGTAACAATGAACGCAAAACGGCATATGAAAATGATCGTTGCGGTTACGATTATCTGGTTTGCTTTCTGGGCTGGTGGATTGCCGGAATATTATTCACCTTTCCCGATCTGATTTGCACAACGGCTTTGCCCGCGTGAAATGCAAAGATTGCGGCCACGAATATCTGCTGGCATTATCAAACAAATTATCAAATCAAAGCGATTTCTTTTCACAACCGCCAATTCGGACCGGTCGGTTCGGATCATCGTTGACACAAATCCTCTGTTCTGCTACAAAAAAGCCGCTGCTCGTATCGCAGGAACCGCCAAGAGACAGAAAAACGGCCGCCGGAACCGGTTTCCCGGCAACAAGAGAACTGGAGGGCGATTGGCCAGAAAAAAAGAAAGCGATTCGCGCGCGAGGGCGCTCCTGTGCGTCAACGCCTCGCTGGAAAAAAAGGCGAAGGAGCTCGTCATCCTCAATGTCAGTGAGATCTCCTCCTTTGCCGACTACTTCATCCTCTGCAGCGGGACGTCCGACCGCCAGGTCCGGGCGATCGCCGACGCGATCCAGGAGAATCTAAAAAAGGCCGGGATGCTGCCGCTGGGCGTCGAGGGAGAGGCCGGAGGAAAGTGGATCCTTCTCGACTACGACGACGTGATCATCCACGTCTTTCTCGAATCGGTCCGGACCTTCTATGACCTGGAACGGCTCTGGTCGGAGACGCCCCGGATGGCCGTACCCGACGAAACGGCTTCCTTGAAGGCTCTGGCGGAGGGGATGTAACCTTGAAAGAGATCCTGACCGGGATCGCCGACCTCATTTTTCCGCCCCGCTGCATCACCTGTGAAGAACTTCTGGAGCAGCACGGTCCCCTCCCCTTCTGTCCGCGCTGCATGGCGGGCATCCGTTTCATCGGCTCCCCCCTCTGCCCCCGGTGCGGAACCCCTTTTCCCGCCGCGGAAGGGGAAGACCATCTTTGCGGGGAGTGTCTCATCACGGAAAGACCCTATGCGGTCGCACGATCGGTCGGACGATACGAGGAAACGCTGCTGACGGCCATCCATCGGTTCAAGTACCGGGGGAAGACCGGGATCGGCGATCTGCTGAGCAGAATCATGGCCGATTTTGCTGGCAAAACATGGGAGATGAAGGTCTTCGAGCGGATCCTGCCGGTTCCGCTGCACCGGAGACGGCTGCGGGAACGGGGCTTTAACCAGGCGGTGATCCTGGCCCGCGGGCTCTCCACGCGGTTCAACATACCGCTCGATTTCACAGTGCTCCGGCGGAATATCTTCACACCGCCGCAGGTCGGCCTGGACAGAAAAGAGCGGTCGGCAAACGTTCAAGGCGCATTTACCGTAACGCATCCGGAACGGATCGTCGGCCGGCGGCTCCTCCTCGTGGATGACGTCTACACCACCGGAAGCACGCTGACCGAATGCGCCCGCGTTCTGATCCGGGCGAAGGCGGAAGCCGTGGCTGTTTTAACGATGGCCCGGGCGGTTTACGATCACGACCGGCCACCCGAGCCTGCACCGACTTTCCTCGAATAAGATTACTTGGGGACAGATTTCAAATCTGTCCCCACTGGAGGAGAACACGGGATGAAAAAGATTCTAAGCTGGGAAGCATTGAAGATCGAGGTGGAACGCCGCCGGCGACAAGGGGAGAAGATCGCCTTCACGAACGGCTGTTTCGACATTCTGCACGTTGGACACGTCCGGTATCTGCGGGAAGCGAGGAAGAGGGGGGATCTGCTGATCCTTGCCCTCAACAGCGACGTTTCCGCCCGGGCGATCAAGGGAGAAAGGCGGCCGCTGCTCCCCGAGGAGGAGCGGGCCGAGGTCGTCGCATCGCTGGAAGCGGTTGATTATGTGACCCTCTTTGACGATACGACACCGCTCAGGCTAATCGAATATCTGCGGCCGGATGTTCTCGTCAAGGGGGGGGACTGGAAGGAGGAGGCCGTCGTGGGACGGGACGCCGTCCGGTCTTGGGGCGGAGAGGTGCTCCTCGTTCCCTTGGTCGAAGGGGCATCCACGACGAACATCGTAGAGAAGGTCCTCCGCGTCTATGGGCGGCAATGAAACACCCCCTTATTTTTTTCTTTACAAATTCCCCGCGATCATGTAAGAGTATCATCCCAATTCAATCATCAGGAGATAGAGGAGCAACGTGCTGAAAACGACCATGAAACCT
>JAHIMW010000208.1 GCA_018896355.1 Pseudomonadota bacterium | reverse complement strand
GGGTGGTTCTGACCGGGGGAGCGTCCATCCTCGAAGGGGTTCCCGAGCTGGCGGAACAGATCTTCAACATGCCGGTCCGGCGGGGCTCCCCGATTGGCATCGGAGGGCTCACGGACGTGGTCAACAGCCCCCTGTATGCCACCGGCGTAGGACTGGTGCTCTTCGGGAGCCGGAACATCGCCCGGGAAAAGCTGATCCGGGCGGAGGGAAGTTTCATCAGTCGTCCGTTCAAGAGGCTTAAACAGTGGGTTCTTGAATTCTTTTAGGGTGGGGAGGCGTTATGTTCGAATTGTCGGATAAGGATTTGGTGAGTACGGCGAAGATCAGGGTGATCGGTATCGGCGGCGCCGGAGGCAATGCGGTGAATACGATGATCTCCTACAACCTGCGGGGGGTGGACTTCATCGCGGCCAACACCGATGCGCAGGCGCTGGGGACGTCCGCTTCGGCGGTCAAGATCCAGTTGGGCGCCGAGGTCACCAAAGGGCTGGGCGCCGGTTCAGACCCCGACATCGGCCGGCTGGCCGCCCTCGAAACCCGCGAGATGCTGCGCGAAAATCTCCAAGGATCCGATATGGTCTTCATCACCGCCGGCCTCGGCGGCGGCACGGGGACGGGTGGCGCACCGATCGCGGCGGAGATCGCCAGGGAAATGGGCGCACTGACCGTGGCGGTCGTGACGAAGCCCTTCCTGTTTGAGGGGAAGAAGCGCAACGGACAGGCGGAGGCGGGGATCGCCGAATTAAGGAAGATGGTGGACACCCTGATCATCGTCCCCAACCAACGGCTCCTCAGCCTCGGGGGGAGGGAGATCTCCCTCCTCGACGCCTTCCGGAAGGCCGACGACATCCTCTACCATGCCGTCAAGGGGATCTCCGACCTGATCATGGTTCCAGGGCTCATCAACCTCGACTTCGCCGATGTAAAGAAAATCATGTCGCAGATGGGACTCGCGCTGATGGGGACCGGAACGGCCGGCGGCGAAAACCGGGCCGTGGAGGCGGCGCAGAAGGCGATCTCCTCGCCGCTCCTCGAGGACAACACGATCCAGGGCGCACGCGGCGTCCTGTTGAACATCACTGGCGGACCGAACATGACCCTCCACGAGATCAACGAGGCCTCTTCGATGATTCAGGCGGAGGTGCACGAAGATGCGATCATCATCTTCGGCACGGTCCTCGACGAATCGATGGGGGATGAGATCCGGATCACGGTGATCGCCACCGGATTTGAAAGCGCCGCGTCCGCCTCCAGGGCAGACGTCGCATCGCTCGGCGGTTTCCGGCGGACGCCGGGCAACATCGCCGTTCCCACCTTCATCCGGAACGAAAAGCCCGCCGATGCCTTGCCTCCGCTGAAGACCGACACGGCTGAAGAAGACAGCCGTCCGGATCTGGAAATTCCCACTTTTCTACGACGGCAGGCGGATTAAAATGTCAGCGGGAAAATGATCGGCACCATCGCACCCCTGCTTGAGAATGAACCGCGACATGAAGAAGCCTTGCGGATTTGGGAGTCCATCATAGTGGGCAGGGATGTTGCCATAATCAAAATGTACTTCAGCCAACCCTGTTCCGCAGTCATCAACCTAACATCGCGTTCGAGAGGGCCGAGCCAAAAGCGGCGCTCCCCTCAACTTTTCGTTGGCATCATTAACCAGAAGTATTATTTGTTTGACATGCCAAATAACTGTACGTATAGTACACGTGTAAGGGAGGTATGCTATGCAGAAAAAATTAACAATAACAGTAGATGAAGAAGTATATATTGGACTCCATAACATAATTGGGCCACGCAAGATCAGTAGATTTGTGCAGGAAATAGTCCGTCCTCACGTTGTGCGACCCAATTATGAGTCAGCCTACGCCGATATGGCAAAAGATAAAAATCGGGAGAATGAAGCTCTGGAATGGGCCGAAAATACCTTTAAGGATATGGATAATGAAGCGATGTGAGGTTTGGTGGGTGAATTTCGATCCTTCTATTGGTGGGGAAATTAAAAAGAAACGTCCTGCCGTTATAATAAGCAATGACGCGTCAAATAAATTCCTCAATAGAGTTCAAGTTGTTCCTCTCACGAGCAAAACAGATCGTCTCTATCCCAGTGAGGCGCTGGTGGCTTTTGATGGCAAAGAAAGTAAGGCAATGGCAGATCAATTGGCCACGGTAAGCAAATTAAGGCTTTTGAACCGCGCGGGTGTTCTTTCCGAAGGGGACATGCGCAAAGTTGAGGAAGTCGTTAAAATTCAACTTGGTATTCTTTAAGAAACTGCCAGGATTGGATTAGTTTGAACATGGAAAAGATGCCCAAAATTAAAGATGGCAAATCCCTCTGAGTAAAATGTGAACCCGTTTCCGATTACTCAAATAAAAGTTCTCGTGGGAACGTTTCGGTGAACGACGAATTTATGGGTTAACTGAAAGTGAATCTAACGGAATTAAAAGAACTTATTAAAAGTGGTGAGAACGAAAGGCTGGAATTCAAAAAATCAACCGGCCAGCGGACGGATGCGGCAAAGACTGTTTGCGCCATGCTCAACGGCGCGGGTGGGTTCGTGCTTGTTGGCATTTCCGATCATGGAGAAATAATCGGACAGCATGTATCCGCCAATACACTGAATGACATTGCGCATGAGCTCGGACGCATCGAACCTCCGGCCATTTTTGACATGAAAACGATCGTCCTGCAAAACGGAAAGTCCGTCATAGTTTTAAATATCTCTGGCGGAGGCGGCCCATACGTGTATGACGGCCGCCCATACGTCCGGCATGGTTCCACCACACAGAGAATGCCTCAACAGCGATATGAACGAATGCTTCTGGAGAGGATGCATGCAAAGCATCGCTGGGAAAATCAGCCGGCCGAAGGAATATCCTTGAAGGATCTGGATCGCTCCGAAATCACCCGTACCGTTGAGGAAGCCATCCGTCGTCAGCGCATGGAGGAACCGGGAACACGTAACGCCCATAATATTCTCGTGGGTTTGGGACTGATTGAAGAGGATCAACTGCTCAATGCCGCTGTCGTTCTCTTTGGCAAGACGGACAAATTACTCCCCAACTATTCGCAATGTCTGCTGAAAATGGCGAGGTTCCGCGGTACGGACAAGTCTGAATTTATTGATAACCGGCAGGAATACGGCAATGCTTTCGATCTGTTTCAACGGGCGCAACGCTTTATTCGCGACCATGTTCCCGTTGCGGGGCGCATCATCCCCAGCGTTTTCGAAAGGATTGACGATCCGCTTTATCCGCCTGCCGCCCTCCGCGAAGCCCTGGCCAACGCCCTGTGCCATCGTGATTACAGCATCGGCGGCGGCGCCATCAGCCTGGCGATCTACGATGATCGTTTGGAGATATCCAGCACCGGCGACCTTCCTTTCGGCCTGACACCGGAAATGCTTGCAAAACCGCACGCCTCCCGTCCCTGGAATCCCCTTGTTGCGCAAACCTTTTATCGCCGGGGCATCATAGAAATTTGGGGCAGAGGCACCAATAAAATCATCGAACTCACCGAGCAGGCGGGCCTGCCGACACCTGAATTTAAGAGCTATACCGGAGAATTCCTTATCCGGTTTCGCCCTGGAAAAGCAGTACTGAAGGCAAGGCAAGCGGGGGCGGGGGCAGAGTCACAGCCAGAGTCACAGCCAGAGTCACAGCCAGAGTCACAGCCAGAGTCACAG
>JAHIMW010000022.1 GCA_018896355.1 Pseudomonadota bacterium | reverse complement strand
TCCGGCGGAAAATCCTATCTCGGCGCGGCCGAAATCGCCCAGGATCGAATCGATCCGAAAACGCAGCTCCGTCTGCCGGTCCGTTCCGTCATCATCCGAACTGGCCAAGGTCAAGTAGGCCGGCCGTGCCGGCTGATACTGCCGGCGATCCACTGCCATTTCCGCTGCGGTGAGGTTCCCGGGCAGCTCATACTGAGTTCTGTTGAAGGACGCCCCCATGGACAGACCGAAATGGTCGCTCATGTCATAGGCCAGATCCAGACCCGCGCCCTGAGAAGAGACCGTCGACCGGTTCCGATACCCGAGAGAGAAATAATTTTCTCCGCTGACTGCATAGGACCACTTCTTTTCCGAACCGCTCACCGCCACCTTCTCGTCGTGGAGTCCGTAACTTCCGGCTACGGCGGAGACGCTGAAGACCGGTTTTCCTTCTCCCCTTCTCGTGATGATGTTGATGACGCCGGCCACGGCGGAATCTCCGTAGAGGACGCTGCCCGCGCCCCGGACGATTTCGATCCTTTCCACTTGGCTGAGCGGGATCTGAAACCAGTTGATCGAGGCCATGTCGGGCCGGTTCAATCTTCTTCCGTTGAGCTGAATCTGGACCTTCCCGAAGGGGCTGTCGCCGCCCATCCCCCGCAGGTCGATGATGGAAAGGGGCTCATGACCGCTGTACGAGCGGAATTGAATCCCCTCCTGCCGCTCCAGGATCTCCACCAGGCTCGTCGCCCCGGAATCCCGGATCTCGTTTTCCGTGATGACAGTGACATGGGCCGGCACCTTCCGGATCTCCTCCCGATCGCGCGTCGCCGTCACGACCACCTCCTGCAGGACCGCCATCCGGCCGGCGTCATCGGGCGGCGCCCCATAAACGGGAACCGCACAGGGCAAAAGAGTCAAGCTGAAAAAACCAATCCGCAGAAATCTTGAAAAGCCTGTCATTTTTCCTCCTTCTTTTCCTCTCGAAAAGCTGGTGTCTTCATCCGCCGGTCAAATATCCTGGCTCGCGGCTCATGCCTACTCTCCTTGGCCTTCCCGGTCCTTCAGAGAACCAGTGGCTTCCTTCGGATTTCGTTCCGCTTACAGTTGCGGGGCAGCGCCGGATTCCCACCGGCTTCCCTGACCTGGCGAATGTCTGCCGAGAAGGGTAACCCTCGGCAGTCCGGTTAATGGATGATGGTCAACAACGACGTTGACCCCGTATACATCACCGATGTGTGATTCGGTGATGACCTCCCCGGGACTCCCCAGAGAGTGGAGCCGCCCCCCTTCAAGCAGGGCGATCCGGTCACAGTAAAGCGCCGCCAGATTCATATCATGCGTGACGGACACGACGGTAAGGCCCGCGCTGCGGCTGAGCGACCGGATCAGATCGAAGGTGCGGATCTGGTGGGCGATGTCGAGGGAGGAGGTGGGTTCATCCAGAAGAATCACCTCCGGTTCCTGCGCAAGCGCCCGGGCGATCAACACCCGCTGCCGCTCGCCCCCGCTCAGGGTCTCCATGAGGCGCGCAGCGAAGGGAAGAATGTCCGTCTCCTCCATGGCGGATCGGGCGACGGCAAGATCCCTGTCCGATTCAAACGCCAAACGGCCTATATGAGGGCTCCTCCCCATCAGAACGACCTCCTCCACAGTCAGCGGAAAGACCCATGACGCCTCCTGGGGGACAACGGCAATCAGCCGCGCCACATCCTGCCGCTTCATCCTGCCGGGGGCGATGCCCTTGAGGCGGATTTCGCCTTCACTGGGCGATCGTATCCCGTCGACAAGCTTCAGGAGCGTGGATTTTCCGGAACCGTTCGGCCCCAGGATCCCGAAGAACTCCCCTTTTTCAACCGTCAGAGAGACATCCTGAAGCACCCGCTTTTCGCCGTATTTAAAACCAATCCGTTCCAGTTCAAGGATGGGCATCATTCAAGCCGACCTCTTCATCAGATAGGCAAAATAGGGGGCGCCGCAGAGGGCCGTGACCACCCCGACCGGCAGCTCGGCAGGGGCCAGAACAATGCGGGCGATCGTATCGGCGGCCATCAGGAATGCGCCGCCGAACAGCAGCGACGCCGGCAGCAGCAACCGGTGATCGGACCCGAACAGCATCCGCACGATATGGGGAACCATGAGACCTACGAAGCCGATGATGCCGCTGACGGAAACGGCCGCCCCTGTCACCAGCGAAGCGGAAATGAGCAGGAGCATCCTGGTTCTCTTCACCGGGATCCCCAGCTGGAGGGCCGTCTCCTCGCCGGTGAGAAGGATATTGAGATCACGGGCGTGGAGGAACATCACGGAAAAACCGGCGACCAGAAACACGGCCGCCAGGAGAATGTCGTTTTCTCCCGCCATCGCCAGATCCCCCATCAGCCAGAAGATGACGCTGTGGATCTGCTCCCCACTGGTGATGGAGACGAGAAACATGATGAGCGCCGAGAAAAATGCGTTGACGATGATCCCGGCCAGCAAGGTGCG
>JAHIMW010000207.1 GCA_018896355.1 Pseudomonadota bacterium | reverse complement strand
TCAATTTTCCCCTCCCCTTGCGGGAGGGGATTAAGGGGAGGGGGAAATTACATCCGGAAATACAGTCACTTATCACCCCCACCCTAACCCTCCCCCGTGAAGGGGGAGGGGATTTCAGACTTTTGACGAGTTCATCAATAAAGGTCTCAAACGATTGTCCGGCTTTCCGTGAAACGGCGGAAAAGATACTCCCGGCCTGCGAAACGGGCCTGGAAATAGAGGAACGGAGTCCCAGTTTCGTGGGAGCGTAGAAAAATAGTGGCGATGTCCCTATTTCTGCCGGAACGACCTTCTCCCGGGAAGATGTGTTGAACGGAACGACAACCGTCCCCAAAAAGATGTTCAGAAAAAACCAGACAATAGAAAATCCCACTATATAAGAGCGAGTTAATAACAGCGTCTTGAAAAAAGTCAACCCTATCTTGAGAGGTAATTGCAAAAGTACCAATAAATCCCCTCCCCCCTGGCGGGGGAGGGTCAGGGTGGGGGGGGGAGCTTGCCGTAAAATCTGCATGTTCCGCTTCACCCACCCCCTAACCCCCTCCCGTCAAGGGAGGGGGAAGAGCAGCAGGGGCCTCCCGTCAAGGGAGGGGGGACATATTTTGAAGAGCTTTGCAATTACGTCTTGATATTAAAATTTTAGTGCGCCGGAAAATATTTTGCTTGACTTTATGATCCGGAAGGCCGTAAAAACAAACCGTCAATCGTTCGATCTTTCGCATGAAAGCCTCCGTCGAACGCTTTGCCGGCGCGCCGTTCTCCGGGCGTTGCCCCTTGCGGTCGAGGTCAAACCCGTTTCAGAAAGGACAAAACATGAGAAAGCTGCCTCTGTTGCCCGTTTTTGTCGCATTCGTCGGTCTTTTCTTCTTCGCGGCGCCGGCCGCGCCCGCCTTCGCGCAGGGATCGGCCGCCCTGAAGGAGGGAATCGCGCAGTACAACCAGGAGAATTACGAAGAGGCCATCACGATTTTGACCCGGGCCCGCGCGGAGGATCCTTCGTCGGCGGAAGCGGCCTTCTACCTCGGCATGGCCTACCGCCAGACGAACGACATCCAGAGCGCCTATAAGCAGTTCGAGGACGCCGTCAATCTGAAACCCCTCTCCGACAATGCCATTCTCGAGTTGATCGAGGTGTCGACCCTGCTGGACAAACTGGACACCGCCAGGAAATGGATCGGCGTCGCCGAAGAGCACAAGGTCTATCCGGCCCGCGTGGCCTTCCTCAAAGGCACGACGCTCTCAAAGGAGGCGAAGTACGACGAGGCGATCGCCGCCTTCGAAAAAAGCAAACAGCTCGATCCCGTCTATACCCAGTCGGCCGACTTCCAGATCGGCGTCTGCCTGATGAACCAGCGCAAATACGCCCAGGCCCGGGACCGTTTCCAGTCGGCGGTCACGATGGACCCGCTCTCCGACATGGCCTCCTACGCGAGGCGCTACCAGGAAGCCGCAGAGCAGTGGCGCTACATCGAGAGGCCGCTCCGGCTGACGATCGGCGTGACGGGCCAGTACGATTCCAACTACCGGACGCTGGCGGAAACCTATAGCGAGGCCCCGGCCGCCTTCAACGCCTATCTGGAGAGCCAGGACAAGCGCAGCCTCGCGATGCAGAACGTTGTCCGGCTGGACTTCGTCCCGATCCTCCCCGGCCCCTTCGTCTTCAACGCGGGCTATGCGGCCATGAACACGCTCCATCAGCGGTACGGCACGGACAACGACACCTTCGCCAACTCCTTCACGCTGGCGCCGGGGCTCAATTTCGGGAGTTTCGCCGTCAACCTGGTGGGCAACTACACCCACAACCTCAAGCGCGATCAAAGCTACCGCCGCTATTCCGAGAGCGCCGGCGTGGGGCCGCTCTTCCGCTACCTGATGAGCCGGGAGCACATCCTGGAACTCAGCGCCGCCTATACGAAGAAGAATTTCTTCCAGACGGTCAGCAACCCCGAACTGGAGGATCAGACCTCCAGCGGTATGGACAGCTCCCTGAGCTGGTTCTGGCTCTTCAAGGAAAATGCGATCTTCAACCTGAAGTTCGGCTACACCAAAGACAACGCGGACGGCATCCACTACAGCAACGAAGGATACCGGACGTCGGTCAATCTTATCTACCCCCTCTGTGACGCCCTGCGTCTCCAGTTGGGCGGAGACATCTATTTCCAGGATTATAAAAATGAAAACACCTTCTTCAACAACACGGTCCGGAAGGACCGCAACTATACGGGGATGGTCGGCCTGACATGGTCCGTTTTCAAGCACGTCGACCTGATCGCCCAGTACATGTACACCCGGGTGAATTCCAACATCTACGCCTACGATTACAAACGGGACGTCTATTCGTTGGGGATGGAACTGAAATTTTAGTCAGACGGAAAACCGCATGGACAGGGGGTAAGATATGAAGCGATTCACGACGATTCTGGCGATTCTCGTAATCCTGCTGGCGCTGCCGCTTGTGCTTCTCGCGGCCCCGGTGGGAAAGATCACCCACATCGAGGGCAACGTGGACATCACCGTCGGCGAAAAGGCCCGGACAGCAAACCTCGGCGAGGCGGTGAACTCCGGAGAGATCATGCGCGCGAAGAGCAAATCCAGGGCCGAGATCACCTTCGTGGACGGCAACATCCTCCGTCTGGCCGAAAACACGCGGGTACGGATCACGGATTACCAGGTGGGGGAGGGAAAGACCAGCACGCTGGACCTCTTCCGCGGCAAGACGCAAAGCATCGTCTCGGGGCTGGCCAAGAATGCCCGCTACGAGATCCACACCCCCACGGCCGTCGCCGGGGTGCGCGGGACCAACTTCATCGCCTTCTTCCAGAACGGCGTGAGCGGTTTCGTGCCGAAGGAGGGGACCATCTACGGCTATAACCGCAAAATGCCCCAGGACGTCAAGACGGTCAGTCCGGGGCAGGCGATCATGGTCACGGCGGCGGACAAGCCGGCAACCATTCAGCCGGCGACCTCCTCCGAAGTGGAAAAGCATGTGACGGATACGGCGCCGACGGAGAAGAAGGAAGAGGAGAAGGAGAAGAAGGAAGAGGGCGTCGCGCCCAAGAGTGAAGGCGCTGCCGCACCGGCCAAGGAAGTTGCCGCAGCGCCAGCCCCTTCGGCGCCGGAGCCCCTTCCGCCGCCGCCGCCCCCGCCGCCCCCTCCGCCCCCTCCGCCCCCTCCGACTCCGACCCCTCCGAAGCCCCCGCAGCCGCCGCCTCTGCCCCCGGTGGTCACCACCACGAGCGTCAGCGGAACGACCTATTTCGGCGCGTCGGGAAGCGAAACGGCGGCCGGAACCGTCGCCGGCAGCCTGGACCAGACTACACAAACAGGCACGCTTTCGCTGGCGATGCAGTACAGCAACCCCGCCGCCGGTCCGCAGCAGGAGGTCGGTGCAGTCTCGGGAACGATGGGAGACGGGAGCGCCTTCCAGGGATTCCTGGCCAGCGTCCCCGGCTCCTGGAACGGGGCCGCCGCAGGCATCTATACCCTCGGAGGCGGCGCCGGCCTGCTCCTGGGATCCCTCAGCGGCAGCTATGACGCGGCCACGGGAAAACTGGCGGCCAGCGGCGCCCTGAGCCGGTCATCGGTCTTGGCAACGATCGATCCGCAATACCCGGATCCCAGCTACAGCACCGGCGGTTTCGCCCCGGGATTCCTCTCCGCCTCTGTGGACGCGTCCGGCGGCGCGACCGTTGTTTCCGTCCCGACGATCCTCGACCCCGGGAAAGGGATGATCTATGAGACCCAGAGCGGCATCATCGGCACCTGGGCCGTCAACGTCATCGGCGTCGGTCCCGAGACACGCGGGACGTTCAGTTATACGAATGCATCCTCCCCCCGCAAGACCGCCTGGACGGCCAAGTACGGCGGAATCTTCATTCCCATGTGGGGAGACCCCTGCAACTACGGCTACATCCTCGGGGACGTAACGGGGACGGAGACCGATTCGAGCCACCTCCGCCTGTCGGGAAGAGACCTCCTCTATCTGGACAATGATTATCTCGGGACCGCCAACGTCGAGTACTGGGGAAACACCTACGATATCAGCGGCGGCGCCGGGACCTTCCAGGCCCAGAAACTGGCCCTCAACGGCAGCGTTTACGGCAGCCTCAAGCGCTATAGCAGCGGAAGCGGTGAAGGAGGCTATATCGAATACATCGGGGAGACCTACGGCCTCATCGGCTCCCCCGCGAACCCCCTGACCGCGGCGGCGGCGGTCACACTCTTGGGGAACTATTACCCCTATGCCGCCTATGGGGAGCCCGCGCTCATGTACGGATCGGGCTGGTACTTCTCCGGACGGATGGGGATCAACACCCCGGTGACCACCGACGACGGCGCCTACAACGGCTATATCGTCGGCGTCTGGAGCGGCGGCAAGATCGAACAGGCCCGGATGCTGGCCCTGTACAATCGCGAGGGCGGAAAGACCGGCTATCTCTACGGGACCGCCGCGGGAAGCTACTTCAGCGACGTCTCGATGTGGAAGGCGGCGGGCGTACTGACCGCCGCCGAAAAGACGGGCGCGACCACGGCCCTGGATGTCACCTACTCCGATCTCGTGTACGGTTATTTTGAAGGCGCGGCGAAGATGACCTCGACCGCCGCCACCGTCCAGGCGGACGTCGTCGAAGGGGCCTCCATCGGCCTGAAGGAACAGACCCCCGGCTGGGGGATCTGGAATCTCGGCCTGGGCGGAACCTACACGGGGACGCCCGCATCGACCTTCACGGCCCAGATCGGCGGCGGGATCGATGTCTCCTCCGACACGACCGAAGCGGGCTACTGGGCCGGGAATCTCAACACGACCTGGGACACGGCCGGGCGGCTTTCCGCCACGATCACCGGCGGCCGTTTCCTGACCGACCGGTCGATGGGCGAGATCGTCACGGGTCCCTACGGAGGAATCCTCGGGACCTGGTCGGGGAGCGCGAGCGCGGGAACCTGGCAGGCGGCCGGCGTGGGAACCTACGAAAACGTCGAGCTTCTCGCCTTCAGCACCCCGCTGGACGGCCAGATCTCCAAGATGATGAACGGCACGATCCGCAACACGGAGTACATGAGCCTCTACAAGATCCTCTCAGCAGTGAACTACGACTACTACGGCGGCGGAGAAGTTTTCTGGGCTGGAAGCCCATACATGACCGTCAGCTATGAATCGATGTATTTCAAAGACGCTTACGGCGCCGTGAACCTGGGCTACCGCCATGAGCAACCGAATTACGTGATATCCTCCGGGAGCTCACTCTGGCAGAACGGCCTGGATGTCTGGTACTGGCCGAACCGCTCCTATTTCACCGTCATGTCACACTCTCCGATCCAACGTATCATCGGCCGGGGCAGGGCCTTTGAACCGGATTACTTCTGGCCGAACCTCGATCTTTCGGCCGAGACGCCGGTCGGCGGAGCCGCGGGGAACCACCCGTTTTTCCCGGGGACGCTGGGAAATGCGGCCGGCTTCCCGGCCGACTACGCTATCAACGAAACGGCCTGGGACCACGGCACCTATGTGAAGACCGTCGATTGGAGCCTTGCGAACGCCAACAGCATGGAACATATCGGGACCTTCAGCGGCACCCTCGGCGTCCTGGGAAGCGACCCGATGACCCTCTTCGCCTCCTCGACGGCGGCAAGCCCGGTGAATATCGCGCTGATGGGAAACTACGCCCAGAACGAGACCTACAAGGATATCCACGGGACTATCGGCTACGGCTCCACCATCTCCAGCTACGTCCCCACGACGACCGGCTACGGCGCGTCCTACTACGGCCAGATCCAGGGACGCCTGCCCGACACGGGTTCGACCGTTCCATTGCAGGGCAATCTCTACGCCCTCTACGTCTACAACCCGGACGCCGCCACCAACCGGGCGGGCATCGTCTACGGGAAACTGACGGAAGGGGCCTCTTCGATTGCATTCCCCGAGATCCGGATGTGGCAGGCCGACGGCCGGATGTACCGCCTCGCGGATCCGGATCTGGAGAAGGATCTGACGGTGGAAGGAGAAAACCCCGCGGGCGTCACCGCCGAGAACCTCGCCGCGAACATCCTCAGCGGCCGGGGCGGCGTCGACGGGACGGCGGGCTTCTACACCCCGACATCGGCGGACGATAAAACCCTTGCGCTCGGGATGGGCCACGGGTGGTTCCCCTCCGTCAAGGGATTCAACAAGTTCGGCCTCTTCTTCCTCTCCCACTCCTTCATGAACTATTACAATGGGACCCCCGCGACGGCGACGACATGGGAGTCGGCCGGCTGGGGGGAATTCGGAGGCTACATCCGCGGCGACAACAGCATCTACCGCGACCTCGGATACTGGTACGCCACGATGGACAACAAGTCCTGGGGAAACAACAAGCTGTCGGCCGACTTCAACGGCCGGTTTCTGACGCTGATGAAGTACGGCACGATGACGGGAGAGACCACCGGGAGCTACGGCGACGGCAGCTGGGGCGCCGGCTCCCAGGGTTACTGGCAGAAGAGCGGCCCGAATGGCGGCGACATCGCTTTCGCGAGCATGATCAATGGCAACGCCTTCCGTCTCAATCGCCAGCAGTCCTCATACTACTACGACAGCAGCAGCGCATCCCACTATTACTATTGGATCAGCGATCCCGCCGAAACGGAGCGCCGCGGCGGCAGCAACTTGTACAACGCCGCAAACATCACTTCGACATTTGTGAGATTCGATCGCCAGGGCCCCTCTTCGAACATCTTCCTCAAGGAGACCTGGACAACGGCCGACGACGGCGCGACCTGGAGTTATGCGGCGCCCGTGTACTACGCGGATGAGGCGGCCTACAACACCGCTCTGAACGGCATTGACGAGCCGCCCTCCGGTTCGTGGACGCCCGGGAACCTCTATGACGATTACCACCTCGGGACCGACCATTTTGAAGGGATTCTGGGCGGGATCAACTTCAGCCTCTGGACGGCAAAGACGAGTCCGATCCTGCTCCAGGGCACTTTCGACTGGTTGGACAACCCGAAGCCGTCGCCCTCCCTCGCCGCGGGCGACATCATGAGTTTAAACCCGTATGTCAACATCGACCCCTGGAGCAATTCGACCTCGCTCATCGGCGGGGCCTACCGGGGCAAACTGGGGGTCGCCGTCGATTCCACAAACAAGCTCTCGGGCGGTCTGATGGCCCTTTACCAGGATCCCGACGGCTACGCCGGCGTCCTCTACAGCGACGACATCACCGGCGTCATCCATCCCGCGGTCGGGGCGTGGACGGCCGAGGGGAACATCAATCTTTACCAAATGACCGCCACCCCCCTTACGACCGGCGCCGACGTGTTCTGGCAGACCGTCCAATCCTATGAGACGTATCGCTATTATGAGAGTGGTGAGAGTGCTATTGGTAAGCGGACCACCACGGAGACCACCCAGTTCATCTCCGGTCAGCCCTGGAGCATCTGGCACATGGCGTCCGGCGGTACCTACACCGGCACGCCGGGGATCGCGATCGAACAGCGAATCGGGGAGTACATGGACGGCGGCGGCTTCAAGGACACCTATAACCACATCAGCCTTGGAACGCCGGTCAACGGCATCACCCCGGGAACCGTCGCCGGCGCCAATACCATCCTGAGCCGGCCCTCCGATAGCGGTCCGCAGTCTTACACGGTGGTTCATGGCGGCGTCATCAAGGGTCTCTTCGACCCGACGACGCCGCCGATGACATGGACCACCATCGCCCAGGGCGGCGCCATGGTGACCAGCGCCTTCATGGCCAAGCAGGCCGCGATGAACGATGCGGACAAAGCGAACTTCGAGCGGGCGATGAAGATTCCCTCCTTCGACGTGGGGACGGCAAACCTGCAGGGCACTGACACAAATATCTACGTCGCCATGGACGGCATCAAGTTCTTCCGCTTCCAGAACGAAGCCAATCCCCGGATCTGGGCGACCGGCACCGTCGGTGCAAGCTATACCAGCGATCCCTCCGTGGGGACGAAGGTCCAGTTGACCAGTTCAGGCAATCTATCCGATCTGAAGCACACCTTCGAGATGAAGCAGTGGGACGCGACCAACAATATCTGGGGCGCCGCCGTTTATCGGTGTACCGCAACAGGCTCGACGGATACGGGCGGAACCCTGACGCGGACGGAGACCCGGACGCTGCCGGCCGGAGCGACCGCGACGATCCCGATTACCGAGATGCGCGGCGGCGCGGCGGGCGTCATCCGGCCGGGTGTAACAATCCCCGGACTTTCCGGCACCAGTTCCTTTGTGGGTACCGCGGCTGGAACGGTCCGGTAACCTCCCTTTGAAACCCTAACAGCGGCGCGGGCCTTCGGGTCCGCGCCCTTTTTTTATGCCGGCCACAAAGCAGTTTCCAAAACGGCGCCATCGTGGTAAAGAGGCTCCATTCATCATCGAAGGGAGTGGTCGCGTGTCATTTGTTGGAAAAAATATCGACGCCTTCTGTTCGCGGTGCGGCTTCACGCTGGCGCACATCGTCCTGTATGAGACGGGGGGAACGGTCCGGGGGGTCCAGTGCAAGACCTGCGGGG
>JAHIMW010000206.1 GCA_018896355.1 Pseudomonadota bacterium | reverse complement strand
GGCGGTGGAAATAGTCCGCAGCTCCCCCTCTGCGCCGATTTCGGTGAAATAGATCGGGAAGATTCTGAGGAGCTGCTTCAGGAGGTTGTACGCCGGCAGGATATCGGCATTCAGGAGCCGGGAGATTTCCTTCTGGAGAAGATCCGTATCCCGAACGAAAACACCCTTCAAGTTCAGATTGATGATGAGGGCCGAGAGAAGTTTCTTCGTCCATCTCGGCTTCCGGGCAATGATCTCCAGCCAGGAGCGGATGTTTTGAATATGGGCCGGGTTCACCTGGATCTGCCATTCGGCGGTCGATCCCTTTACGTCGGGATGCTGAAAACCGAACGCCACGAGCTCCTCGATGAAGGTATCGACCAGAGAATGGTTATTCAACTCAAAGATCTCTTTGGCCAGTGTCGTGATGCAATCGAGGATCGAACTCCGGTATTGATTCTGCAGGACCGTTTCCTTCAACAAACGGAATATCTTCTGCACAAGATCATTCAGATTCTGATCGCTCTCCTCCTTCAACGCCCTTCCCAGGCAGCGATTGATCTCGATCAGGCCCGTATTGTGCATCTCCGACAGTCCGGAAACGCCCATCATCTTGAACAGAAAATGGAGTTTCACCAGATAACGGCGTCCTTCAAAGGCGCCTGATTTTTCAAGGGCATCGGCAATCACAAGATAACCGTTTGCGATCTGCGCATGGTCGGGCATCTCCAGGTAGCGTGCAAGCCGATCCGCATCGGTCGCCGCCCGTTGATGAAGATCTTCGAGGCGGGCGATCAGCTTGCGGATATGTTCGTGGGAAAGGGGTGAGATCAGCTCACGATAGGCATCGCGATCTTCCCTGGTCTCGCCAACCGCTGAAAACCATTGTGAAGGATCGGGTTGCGTAAGCCAGTAGAGGTATGTCGATTTGAAGGCGGAAAAGAGGAGTCGGTTGACCTCATCCGTCATGGGGACATGATGCCGCATCGTGTCCCCATGATGCTCCATCATCCGCTTGGCGACTGCCTTCACATAACCAGACGATTTCTTTAACAGACGATCCTGTGTCCGCGACAGATCGGCAAGAGATCGAAAGAGGGGTGTAAAAAGGGCCGTGTTTCTCTCCAACAGGTTGCCGCTGCTGGAAAGAACGGTATTGAGATATTCAAAGCAATAACGGACGGCGTTGTCTTTCACCTCTTCGTCGCCGGCCGAGGTGATGACGGCAAGATAGATATCCGCAAATATTTTCAGTGCGGATAATCCATCTTCATGGGTATTGAAATCATAGAAATCGCCTATGGAAAGGGTTTTAAGCTGCACCAGCAGGTATTCCCAGTTCACAAGCGGGTGATGAAGCTCCACGAGCAGTTCTTCCGTGCGCTTTGAAACCCCGTAATGGTTCTGGACGACACTTAGGAGTCTCCTGTCTTTCTCAGGGATGTCCACAACCACCCTGGTTCTTTCCAGATTGATTTCCAGCGCCGTCAAGGGCGGTGTTTTTTGTTTCGTATCCATGGGTGCAGATTAATCCGAACGGGTAAATATTGCAAATCATAACTTTTCGCTGAATAATAAACATTGACGAATATCGGCCGGCTGGCTATGATCCGTCAGCGTCGATCATGGGGCATTATCGCGGACCGTCGAAGGATGGTCCCGACGGGAATAAAGATGAAGGATGCCGTTCATTTGGAGGATGGGAATATGGTCCGCCCGGTCATCGCAGGAAACTGGAAGATGAACAAGACGGTCGCCGAGGCCGTCGATTTTGTCTCGCGCCTCTTGAAGGCCCTCAACCCGATCCCGGAGCCGGAGGTGATCATCGCCCCGCCTTTCACGGCGCTCCAGGCCGTGGCAGGACTCCTCCAGGGATCGCCTGTCCGCCTGGCGGCCCAGAATCTCCATGAAGAAGAGAAGGGGGCCTACACAGGGGAGATCTCCGGCGCGATGATTCGCGAGGCAGGGTGCACGCATGTGATCATCGGCCACTCGGAGCGGCGCACCCTCTTCGGCGAGCAGGATGAGCGCATCCGCCGAAAACTGGTGGCCGCCCTCGCGGCGGGTCTGAAACCGATTTTCTGCATCGGGGAAACCCTTCAGGAACGGGAAGAAGGCCGGATGAAAAACGTTATCGAGCGACAGATAAAAGAGGGGTTGAATAATTTAACCGCCGATGATATAAGTCGCATCCTTATCGCCTATGAACCGGTATGGGCGATCGGAACCGGCCGGACGGCAACCCCGTTGCAGGCGGAAGAGGTGCATCACTTCATCCGGGAATGGATCACCGGCAGTTACGGAAACGAAGCGGCGGCAGAGATGGCCATTCTTTACGGGGGCAGCGTTACGCCAAAAAATATTGCCGAGCTGATGTCCCAGCCGGACATCAACGGGGCGCTGGTCGGAGGGGCCAGCCTGGACGTCGGCTCTTTCGTCCAGCTTGTTGCATATCAATCCACTGAAGGGGTATGAAAAAGTGCAGATTCTGACTACCATTGTACATGTCGTTGCCTGTATCGTCCTTATCCTCGTCGTGCTGTTGCAGGCGGGAAAGGGCGCAAATATGGGCGCGGTCTTCGGCGGGTCCAGCCAGACCGTCTTTGGAAGCAGCGGTCCGGGGAGCTTCCTCAGCAAGATGACGACCGCGGTCGCCGTCATCTTCATGCTGACCTCGCTCAGCCTCTCCTACATGGTTTCCCGCAGAGGAAGTTCCTTGATGGAAGGCGCCGCCAAGCCTGTAACGCAACAAACGGTCCCGACGCCAAAACCGGCGGCGCCCCCTGCCCCGGCGCCTCAGGTCCCGGCAGCTCCGCAGACGGCAAAATAGCTCTTTCGATAGTAAGGCGGGACATAAAACGACCTCGAAAAAGCGCCGTTGATTCGGCAGGTTCACCGGGTGAGCCCGAGACCGTCTGTTCTTGTCAAAGGACTCTTTTGATATTGACAAAGCGATTTGAAACGGATAAGTTCCCAGCAACGTCGAAGAGGTGCCG
>JAHIMW010000205.1 GCA_018896355.1 Pseudomonadota bacterium | reverse complement strand
GAACCACGTGGATTGACTGAGATCCTCGAAGCTGAAGACTTGCTGTTCCACCAGGTCTGGTACAATCGACACTGGAATCTGCGAATCGGCGTCGAGGAGGGAAAAATCAAAGTAGTGGATAAAGAAACCTATCCCCGGCCATCTGGTGCGATGGAAACGATCCAACGAGATATTTGGAAAGGTGCTCTAAAGGCTGCACGGCGCACTGAGCGCCGTTACGGAAAGAAAAACCTTGGACCTTGGGATGATTTTGAGTGGGGGATGATCAATGGAAAGCTTTCTGCACTCCGATGGCTCCTTGGCGATGAATGGGATATGCTTGACACGTAAGCGCCCATTATGCAGGCGAAGCATTTCTTAAATATTAAATTTGTGTAGAAAAAGATGCCCAACAAATCACTGGTGCGGACGCAAAAAGCCGCGCCGCACAGTTCAACCGTTCCGCGCGACTGCGCCGCGATTCAACATTTCTATCGATAATCTTCGATAGTTCCAATTATTACCTGCCGTTTGTTTGTAGACAGAGATAGCCAGCAATATTTTTTCTGCCAAGCATTTCGGGTTGAACTCTGCTACAAAATCAAACCGATCTCCCTCACGGACTACAATAAAGATGCTTTATGATAGAGTATGCCGCGTCGAGAAGGTCATGCACCCCTATCTGGAGGCGATGCTATGACGTGATCATACGTCAGACTACTCAAAGATCTGAAGAAAAAGGGCTATAGAATCCATCTGTTTTATCTATGGCTCCATAAACCGGAGCTTGCGCTGAAGCGCATTGCAGAACGCGTCAGAGCGGGGGGCACGATGTGCCGCCAGAGGTAAAATCCTCTTGACACAGAAGACCATTCTTCGTATACTCCGACCGTCAAAAAGCAATGTCTTAATCAATTCAATTTGATGATTGCTTGGTCAGACAGTTGATTCCGCGGCCGGATCGGCGTCGGGGTTCCGCTGCCAACGGTTACCGTATACGCCCGCTCATGCCGCATGGTATTTCAGACAAGGGGGGCCCATGTATCTTCCCGATTTCGACTATTACGCTCCCGAGAGCCTGAGTGAGGCAACCAACCTCCTCACGCAGCTCGGGCCGTCCGCAAGGGTTCTTGCCGGCGGCACGGATATCCTGGTGAAGATGAAAAGCGGACTCCTGGCGCCCTCCGCCCTGGTGTCGCTGAAGAACCTGCACGAGCTCCGCCGGATCCACTGGGACGCCGACCGGGGACTGGCCATCGGCGCCCTGGCCACGCACAACGAGATCAGCAACTCCGCGGTGGTGCAGGAGCGCTTCCTGTCGCTCGCCGAGGCTGCGCATAAACTGGCCAACAACCAGGTCCGCAACCGGGGAACCATCGGGGGGAACCTCGTCAACGCGATCCCGTCGGCCGATCTGCCCCCGATCCTGATTGCGCTCGGGGCATACGTCACGCTGGCGGGCCCCGACGGCAGCCGTACCGTGCCGGTGGAAAGCTTCTTCACGGGAGTCTCGTGCTGCGCCCTCGATCCGAAAGACGAGATCCTCACCGAGGTGGTAATCCCCCCGCAGCAGACAACGGGAAGCACCTACCTCAAGTTCGGTCTGCGGCGGTCGGGCGCGCTGGCGGTCGTGGGCGTGGCGGCGGCGGTCACCATGGAGGGCGACGTGGTGCGGGACGCCCGCATCTGCCTGGGCGCCGTCTATAAGGTGCCGACGCGGGCCATCCAGGCCGAACAGGTGCTGATCGGCAAGGCCTGGACCGACGGTCTGCTCGAACAGGCCGGCCGCACGGCGGTCGGTTGCTGCCTGCCGATCTCCGACATCCGGGGATCGGCCGAATACCGGCGCGACCTGGTGCGGATCTTTACCCGCAGGGCATTGAAGCGCGCAATCACCGAGGGGCACGTATAAGGGGGCCGCAGTGCAAACTATATCAGACAAACAAGGCGTCAAGCGCTACCTTATCAATCTCACCGTGAACGGCGACGAATACTCGCCCGTGATCAAAGGGAACACGCTTCTCGTGAACCTGCTGCGCGACGAGCTCGACCTGACCGGCACCAAGAAGGGTTGCGAGCTGGGCGACTGCGGCTCGTGCACCGTACTCATGGACGGCAAACCCGTCGATTCCTGTCTGGTGCTGGCCCTGGAGGCCGACGGCTGCGAGATCATCACTATCGAAGGCGTGGCCCAACACGGAGAGCTCGACCGGCTGCAGCGCTCGTTCATCGACAACGCCGCGATCCAGTGCGGCTATTGCACACCCGGAATGATCCTCTCCGCCAAGGCGCTCCTTACCCGAAACCCTCACCCCACCGAGCCTGAAGTGCGGGCGGCCATCTCCGGCAACCTCTGCCGGTGCACGGGCTACGTGAACATCGTAAAGGCCGTCCTCGACGCAGCGGAGGCAACGGAATGAACCAGACCACGACAACAGACCCGAAGTCGAGCGCACGAGCCTACACGCACCCCGGGCTGCCGGAACCGGCCGACAAGGACTACGCCGTCATCGGCAAGAGCAAGCCCAAGATCGACGCCCGGGTGAAGGTGACCGGCCAAGCCCGCTACACGGCCGATCTGAAGTTCCCCAACATGATATACGGCAAGATCCTCACCAGCCCGCACGCCCACGCGCGCATCCTCTCGATTGACACGTCCGAAGCCGAGAAGATCCCCGGGGTGAAAGCGGTGATCACCCACAAGGATGTGCCCACCCTCAAGTACGGCATCTCTCCGGCGCGCTGGGACGAGAACATCTTCTGCATCGACACGGTCAAGTTCGTGGGCGACAAGGTGGCCGCGGTCGCCTGCATCGACGAAGAGACCTGCTACAAAGCCCTCAAGGCGATCAAGGTGGAGTACGAGGTGCTGCCTGCCGTCCTCGATCCGCTGCACGCGATGGATGAAGACGCACCCCAGATCCACCCCGAATATCCGCTGAACAAGAACACCGAGATCCACCAGGACTTCGGCGACGTGGACGAGGCGTTTAGCAAGGCCGACTACGTGCGCACAGACACATTCATCGGCAACCGCACCTATCAGGCGCCGCTGGAGCCGCATACCGCCACCTCGATCTGGCAGGACGGCAAACTCACCGTCTATTCGAGCACCCAATCGCCCCACTACTTTCAGTACTACATCGCCCGCGAGTTCGGGCTGCCGATGGGCGACGTCCGCATCATCAAGACGTATGTGGGCGGCGGCTTCGGCGGCAAGCTGGAGCCCACCGGCCTCGAATTTGCCGGGGCGGTGCTCGCCCGCCTGACCGGGCGGCCCGTCAAGATGTTCTACGACCGGGCCGAGATGTTCGCCCACAACCGGGGCCGGCACCGCCAATACATGAAGCTCACCACCGGAGTCAAAGCCAACGGCCGGATCCTGGGCGTGCACGCCGACTTCATCATGGACGGCGGCGCCTACACCAGTCTGGGCATTGCCAGCGCCTACTACGCCGGGGCCATGCTCACCCTCACTTACGACTTCGAGAACTACCGTTTTGACATGAACCGGGTCTACACCAACCTGCCGGCCTGCGGGGCCCAGCGGGGGCACGGCGCGCCGCAACCGAGGTACGCCTTCGAAGCCCACTTGGACAACATCGCGAAAGAGCTCGGCATCGACCCGGTGGAGATCCGCCTGCTCAACGCGCGCAAACCCAATACCGTTACCCCGAACGCGTTCGTCGTGAACTCGTGCGAGATGGTGGCCTGCCTCGAGCAGGCCCGGGATGTCTCGGGCTGGGCGGAAAAGAAAGGCAAGCTGCCCGCCGGCCACGGCATCGGCATCGCCACCGGGAGTTTCGTCTCCGGCGCCGGCTACCCCATCTACCGGACCGATCTGCCTCAATCAGCCGCTATGATCAAGGTCGCTGAAGACGGCACCGCCGCCACCCTCTACACCGGAGCCACGGATATCGGCCAGGGCTCCGACACCGTGCTCTGCCAGATGGCCGCCGAAGCGATGGGCTATACCTATGAACAGATGAAGATCGTGGCCGCCGACACCGAGACCACCCCCCATGACTTCGGCGCCTATTCCAGCCGGCAGACCCTCATGTCGGGAGCGGCCGTGAAAGAGGCAGGAGACGATGTCAAGAAGCAGCTCCTCGAGATGGCGGGCGAGATGCTCAATCTTCCGCCAGAACTTCTCGACGTGCGCTCCGGCAAGATCTCCGCGAAAGACAACCCGGAGACCACCCTCACCTTTGAAGAGGCGGCCCGCACGTTCTTCGTAAAGAAGGGCCCCCTCATGGGTCGGGGCTCGTATGCGCCTCCCAAGCTCGGCGGCAGGCACAAGGGCGCGCCGGTGGGAACGTCGCCGGCCTATAGCTTCGCGGCCCAGGTTTCCGAGGTGGAGATCGACGAGGAGACGGGAGAGGTCGCCGTGCTCGACGTTTGGGACGTTCACGACTGCGGCCAGGTGATCAACCCTGCCCTGCTGCATGCCCAGGTGCATGGAGCCCTGTACATGGGGATGGGCGAATCCATCTGGGAAGAGGTCCGCTTCGACGCCAACGGCAAGATCCAGAACCCGACCCTGGGCGAGTATCGCCTGCCCACCGCTCTCGACATGCCTCGGATGCACTCCTCACTCGTGCCGAGCTACGAGCCGGCCGGCCCATGGGGCGTGAAGGAAGTGGGCGAGGGCGCGACCATCCCCACGATGGGCTGCTTCCGCAACGCCATCTTCGACGCCATGGGTGTCTCGGTGAACAGCCTGCCCCTGACGCAAGAGAAAGTGTGGGCCGCCCTGCGCGAGAAGCGCAAGGCCGACGGCGAGGATGTCTGGGACCCGATGGCCTGCGAGTGCTTCATCGAGTAAAAAATCATGCTGAAAAAAATCAAGGTGGAAAACGCGGTGGGGTTGAAATTGGCCCATGACCACACCCAGATCCTCCCCGGGAAATTCAAAGGGGTCGGATTCAGGCGCGGGCACGTCGTCCGTAAAAACGATATCCCCAAGTTCCTGGATTTGGGAAAGAAAGAGCTCTACGTGCTCACCCTCGCCCCGGGGGAGGTGCATGAGGAGGATGCGGCGAGGCGGATCGCCCGGGCCGTTGCCGGCCGAAACTTGAAACTGGCTGCGCCGCGGGAAGGAAAGGTGGGCTTCATCGCCAAAACCTTCGGCCTGCTGAAGATCAAAGTTGACGCCCTGAAGAAGATCAACAGGGTCGGAGCCGTCATTCTCTCCACGCGCCATAACCACTCCATAGTGCGCGTCGGCGACGTAGTCGCCGGCACACGGATCATCCCCCTTTTCATCCGGGAGACAAAAGTTGCCAGGGTGGAGGAGATCGGCCGCCGCCAGGGACCGGTCATCGAGATCCTTCCTCTCCGCGCCAAGAAGGTGGGCGTCCTCGTTACGGGCAGCGAGATCCTTGAAGGGCGAATCCAGGACCGATCTGCCGACATCGTCAGAAGCAAGACGGAAGCTCTGGGATCGAAGGTGACAAAGACGGCGGTCGTCGCCGATGACCCTTTGCTGATTGCGGCCGAGATCGGCAGAATGAAGAAGGCCGGCTGCCATGTGATCGTGACGACCGGCGGCCTCTCGGTGGACCCCGATGATGTGACCCTTGCGGGAATCCGCCGGTCCGGGGCAGAGATTGTTTTCTATGGAACTCCTGTGCTGCCGGGGGCGATGTTCGCCTACGCCCGCCTGGGAAAAACGGTGATCCTCGGGACGCCGGCCTGCGTGGTTCATGACCCGGTTACGGCGCTGGATGTTTTTCTGCCCCGGGTCCTGGCCGATGATCCGGTCTCCGCCAAAGACGTTGCGCCCTTGGGCCATGGCGGCTTCTGCCTGCGTTGCCCGGTCTGCCGATACCCCGTTTGCCCATTTGGGAAAGGCGGCTGATCCTTGACAGAGAAGCGCTTGAAGGATCTCATCATCCTGATCAAAGGCGGCGGCGAAATGGCCTCGGGCGTTGCTCAGCGGTTGGTCCGCTCGGGCTTCCGGGTCTGCATCACGGAAATCCCCGAACCGCTGGCGGTGCGCCGGGAAGTCTCCTTCTGCGAAGCCGTTTTTACAGGGCGAACCGAGGTCGAAGGGTTGGTCGGGAGGCGGGTGTCCGGTAAAGAAGAGGTGCAGCGGTGCTGGGAGAACAGGGAAGTGCCGGTCGTCATCGACCCTGCGTGCGCCATCAGCAAGACCCTGTCGCCTGATGTATTGGTGGATGCGATCCTGGCCAAGAGGAATACCGGCACGGCCCTCGGCGATGCCCCCCTTGTCATCGGCCTGGGCCCTGGGTTTCATGCAGGAATGGATGTGCACTTTGTGATCGAGACAAACCGCGGGCATCACCTGGGCAGGGTGATTGAAGAGGGAGAGGCTGAGCCGGATACGGGCATCCCCGGCGATATCGGTGGTTACACCCGGGAAAGGGTTCTGCGGGCCCCGGTCGCCGGAAAGTTCCGGGGAAAGAAGAAAATCGGAGACCACATCGAAAAGGGGGAGGCCGTGGCGGAGGTGGACGGCGTTCCGCTGGAGGCGAAGATCTCCGGCGTTTTACGGGGGATCCTGCACGACGGCCTTGCCGCAGAGCCTAACATGAAGGTGGCGGACGTGGATCCGCGGGCCGCGCGGGAACATTGCCTGACCGTCTCCGAAAAGGCCCGCGCCATCGCCGGCGCCGTTCTGGAGGCCATCCTGAGAAAGTACAATCAATGAAGCTTTTGGCGCCAAGAACTCATTCCTGTTAATCGGGGGCGGCAACTATGGTTGATCTTTACGAGGAGATCTTGAAAATCAAAACCGAGGGCGGGAGCGCCGCGGTGGCTACCATCATCGGAACAGAAGGCTCCACTCCCCGGGAAACGGGCGCCAAAATGGTCGTCCGCGAGGACCGGACCATCTTCGGGACCATTGGAGGCGGCTGCCTGGAGGAACGGGTCATTGAGGATGCCATCAAGGTCATTCGGGAAGAAAAACCGCGCATATTCCACCATGACCTCACGGGAACGGAAGCGGCCGGCTCCGGGATGATCTGCGGAGGGGTTTTGGATATCTATATCGAGCCGATTATCCCCACCCCCGCGGTCTTCATCTTCGGCGGCGGCCATATCTCTCTTTTCGTGTCGAAGATCAGCGCCATGGCGGGTTTCCAGGTTGCGGTCATCGATGACCGGGCCGAGTTCGCAAGCATGGAGCGCTTCCCGGAAGCAGAGCAGGTGATCGCCGAGAAGTTCTCCCTGGTTTTTCCCCAATTGAAGGTGGACCGCTCCAGTTATCTGGTAATCGTTACGCGGGGACATGCGGGCGACCAGGAGGTTCTGGAGTGGGCGATCACCACAGAAGCCAGGTATATCGGCATGATCGGCAGCAGGCAGAAGATCCGGACCCTTTACCGGAACCTGGAGAAGAAGGGCATCGCCAGGGAACGGCTGCAGCGTGTCTTTGCGCCCATCGGCCTGGAGATCGGGGCGCTGACGCCGGAGGAGATCGCGGTCGCCATCGTTGGCCAGATGATCCGGGTGCGGCGGGAACCGCTTATCCCACGGCAAGCACCGGGAGACGCACCCACGGGCGGACCGGCGAACGGGAAAAAGTTCGACTCCTGTTAGACAGCAGCGCAGAGTGCGGGCGACAGGCAGGCCGCCCTTTCTCCCCAAGGAACGTGTGGTCATGATCTCAGCGATCCTTCTCGCCGCCGGAGAATCCAAGCGCATGGGCCGGCCCAAGCAGATGCTGGCATGGCAGGGGAAGACCCTGCTACGGCAAGTTCTGGAAAATCTCATCCGCTCCGATGCGGGCGAGATCATTCTGGTGCTGGGGCATGAAGCGGAAGCGATCAGCAAGAGTCTGACGGAATCCCAGATCAAGATCGTGATCAACCCGGATTATAAACAGGGGATGGCCTCTTCGCTGCGGCACGGTTTGCTGGCGATGGATCCGGAAAGCGAGGCCTTTCTGGTGCTCTTGGCGGACCAGCCCGACATCGGCCCGGAGATCATGAACCGGATGATCCGGGAGTTTAAGCAGGCCAATCCCCGGCGAGGGATCGTCCGGCCCGTTTATCGGGGCCTGCGGGGGCACCCGGTCCTGATCGGCGTCCGGTATCTGCAGGAAGCCCTGCAACTGCAGGGGGATGTAGGAGCCCGCCAGATCCTGGCGAATCACCCCGAGGATATATTAGAGATTGAAGTAAATCAGGATGGAATCCTGAAGGATATCGATACGCCGGAAGCGTATCGGAAATATTTGAAGCGGGCGGGGACGGACGGATCATGACGCTCAGAGAGGCATTTTCGATCGGGAACCGGGAATCGATCAGCCTTGTGGGCGGGGGTGGGAAGACCACCCTTCTGTACGCCTTGGGCCGGGAACTCTCGGCGCTAAGATGCGGGGTCATCCTGACCACAACCACGAAAATTCTGGAACCGGCGCCCTCCCCTTTCCTTCTTCAATTCCTTTCTAATGAACTTGGCGACATCAAAAAGTGGGCGGCGAAAAACCTGAATTGTCATCGACCTCTTCTGATTGCCAGGAAGAGACTGCCCAACGGTAAACTCGAAGGGATTTTTCCCGAATGGGCTGAAGAGATTTTCTCCATGGACGGGGTCTCTACAATCGTCAATGAAGCCGACGGCGCCGCCGGCCGGCCGTTGAAGGCCGCGCGTGGCGGAGAGCCGGTGATCCCGAAAAATACGACCCTTCTCGTGCCGCTTATCGGAATCGATGGAATGGGCTGCCCTCTCGATGAGGAAAGGGTCTTTCGTTCGGCCATCGCCTCCCGTCTCCTCAATCTGCCTATCGGAAGCACGGTCACGGAAGATGCAATCGCCCGCCTGATGATGGAATGGATTAAAAACGGCCCCGCCGGCGCGCGTATTGTCCCCTTGATCAACAAGGTCGATCTTCCCGGCGGCCTGGAAAAAGCCCAAGAGTTGGCCCGATATTTACTTTCTGTTGACCCGACCCGAATCCGGAGGGTCGTCCTCGGTCAGTTGCAACAGTTGCCTGCGGTGAAGGAGGTCGTGTCGGGTTTATGGAGAAAATAGTGCTTTGGTTAAAACGAAAGCTGCCTGTAGCGCCTCTGTAGGGCAAAGCGGAAAACATTCTTTGCAGTTCCAGCACTCTTTAGATGCTATCTCTGGAATGAAACTTATCTCTCGCCTTGTTCCTCTGTCAACAAATCCAACAGCGTTCTTCTTCTTGACCTCAGCACAGTATCTTACACATAGACCACAATGAATGCAAAACGAGGCCTCTTTTTCAAAACGGTCTTTGTCTGCTCCATACTCTTTAGCCAAATCCTGCAACGCGAAAGCATCCGGAGCATGAGCCAGTAACAGCTCCAAGATCATTTTGCGGATTCTATCTATCTTCTCAGACCTGGTTCTTACTACCAAATTTTGTTCTACCGGGTAAACGCAAGCAGCAACGAGATTTTTCCTACCGCGTGCTTCTACTTCTACTGTGCAAATTCGACAAGCCCCGTAAGCTTCTAATTTCTCGTGGTGACAAAGTGTAGGAATAAATATCCCTGCACTTTGTGCTGCCTCCAAAATGGTCATCCCTTTCCTTGCTTCTACTTCTCTTCCATCAATCTGTAAAAGGATTTCACTCATCTTTTTTCACTCTCTTTGACTATGATTCTTGCTTCTTCAGTGATGGGAGACAAAACAGGCTCGCCAGAAGTCCCCTTCCCCGCACCAAAGCGAGGGGGGGCAAACTTCTATGCTCGGCATTTCTTCTCCTTGATGTTTGCCTCATACTCATCTCTGAAGTAGCGTAGCGTGCTTAGGAGCGGGTCGGAAGCAGTTTTCCCTAACGCACACAAAGAGGCCGCTCCAGCTACCTCGGATATCTCCTCCAAAAGCTCGATGTCCCCCTCTCTTCCCTTTCCTTCACTAATATTAGTCACAATCTTAAGCATCTGCCTGATGCCTTCGCGGCATGGGACGCATTTGCCGCACGACTCATTAGTGAGGAAGTTGAGGAAAAACCTGGTTACATCGACCATATTGGTATCTTCATCCAATACGAACATGCCGCCTGCTCCTATCGGAGCTCCCAGTTTTGCAAGCTCATCAAAATCCAAAGGGGTGTCGAGGAGACTCTCGGGAATAGAACCTCCCATAGGTCCTCCAAAGTGAACCGCTTTGAGTTTCTTTCCGTTTGGAATTCCACCACCAATGTCGTAGACAATCTCTCTGAGCGTGGTCCCAAAAGGAACTTCCACGACCCCTGTATTAACTATATTACCTGATAAGGATATAAGTTTTGTTCCCTTACTCCGCTCTGTCCCGATACTGGTATACCATTCAGAGCCCCTATTGATTATCTGAGGCACGTTAGCCCAAGTTTCTACATTGTTCAGGTTACTCGGCTTTTCCCAAATACCACTTACCGAAGTGCGAATATATTTGGGTCTTGGCTCTGGGTTCTTCCCTTCTATTGACCTCATTAATGCACTGGACTCGCCGGAAACGAATATCCCTATGTCAAGATGCACCTCAACATTGAAGTTGAAGCCAGAGCCAAGGATATTTTCACCTAAAAGCCCGTATTCTTCCGCCTGAGTGAGGGCAACAGCAATATTATTTCTTAATTGAGGAGAGTCGTGACGGGTGTAGATAAATCCTTGATGTGAGCCGATAGCGTAGGCGCCGATTATCAAGCCTTCCAGCACGCTATGCGGATTTCCCGTAAAGAGGGCTCTATCCATAAACGCCCCGGGCTCCCCTTCGTGGCCGTTGACGATAACATACTTTTCTTCCCCGGGCGCATTACGGGCAGTCTCCCACTTCAAACCGGCAGGGAATCCGCCGCCACCCCGGCCGCGCAAGTTGGCTTTCTTTATTTCTTCAAGGACTTGCTCAGGGCTCATCTCAAAAAGTGATTTGGATAACGCAGAATAACCGCCAAGCGCCAGATACTCATCGATGCTCTTGGGATCAATCTTACTGTTATTGCCAATAAGGTGCCGCATCTGGTTCTTGTAAAAAGGTATTTCAGACTGATGTGCTGCTTTTTCGCCGGTATTTGGGTCAGTATAAATCAGGCGGTCAATCACTTCCTTCCCAAGCACAGTCTGAGAAACAATTTCCGGGACGTCCTCTGGTGTTACTTCGATATAGCAGATTTCTTCAGGATAGATAATAATGTTAGGTCCTTTTTCACAAAAGCCATGGCAGCCGGTTGCTCTAATATCAACTTTAGCCTCCAAAGTTTGTTTCTTGACTTCTTCTTCAAAGGCGCTGATAACCCTGTCGTTACCGAGAGCGAGACAGCCGGTTCCCGCACATATTGCGATACAAGGCTTATTTGGATCTCTTTTCGATAAGATGCCCTTCCTGAGTTCTTCCAATTCAGTAGCCGAATTTATCCTTGGCATAATCTTCCCTTAATCATAGTCTTTCAACACATCTTCTACATTGTCTGGCGCTATCTTGCTGTGATGCTTCCCATCGACTACTATCTCTGGTCCTAAAGCACAGCAGCCGAGGCAGTTGCCGGTCTCCAGGCTGAACCTTAAATCCGAGCTCGTTTCCCCAGGTCTAATTCCAATCAGGTCTTGAACCGTGTCGAGGAGACGTGTCGCACCACGAACATGACAGGAAGAGCCCGTACATACGTGAATCTCATGACGTCCTTTAGGAATCAAACTGAAGGTTTTATAAAAGGTAGCTATATGCCGTATCCGGGTTAAAGGAACTTGT
This sequence comes from Pseudomonadota bacterium, assembly GCA_018896355.1. Classification (GTDB taxonomy): domain Bacteria; phylum Desulfobacterota; class Syntrophia; order Syntrophales; family UBA5619; genus UBA5619. Next base: position 4,769 of record JAHIMW010000205.1, on the reverse strand, counting down.
AATTTTTCGCTGACCCTCTCTAATGCTTCCTTGGGAAGCCAATGATTTTCGCTCTGAATCTCCAGTAATACTTGAATTAGCGAACTGGCTTCGCCCTGATGTTTATCAATAATCCGATCGATTCTTGCGTTATCCATAGCCGCTGTCCTAATCTCCTTCTTTCCCCTAATCCACTGCCTACTCTTTCACCTTAGGCGAGAGCAAAGCACTTCCGGCTTTCATCGTACCTGACTAATCCGTGCCTTGATGAACTATTCATGTGTCTTGATACCTCAGACGGGGTTAGGCCTAATATTTCAGAGATTTTACCAGTCGAAAGGGGTCTTTCCCGCAGGAGTAACATAATTTGGCTTATTGCCAATTTATCTACAATTAATTCATTAAATAACCTGTTTACCTCGTCACTGGTGAAGAATTTATTATACTCTTCTTCCGATTTAAAAGGTACTCTCAGCCTCTCCCTTTCCACCAGCTTAATGTAAGGGATTAGCTTTGTAACTGCTTCAAGTTTGGACTTTAATTCATTTTTGTCTATTCCTTCGCCTTTGCCAAGAGGTCCTAACTCCCTAAGCTTCTTGCCAAAGTCATTCATAACTTCGGCGAAACGGATTCCTTCACCGGCAGATAACGATTCAAGCCTTAACCTTTCGGGGTTCACCCCGATGTGCTCCATTAGTTTTTTACATAGAAGCACCATGCCTAATGCATCATAATTTCCATCGGTAATATAATGGCATTCGTTAATATGACAACCGCCGATCAACACCCCGTCATTCCCTTTTGAGAAGGCCCGGAGTACAAATGCCAGGTCGACTCTGCCAGAGCACATTACGCGGATAAGCTTCGTTTCAGTTGTATATTGTTGTCTGGAAACTCCAGCCAGGTCAGCAGCGCCGTATGCTCACCAATTACATACAAAGCCTAAGATCCTTGGTTTAAATTTAAGTTCTGTACCCATTCTTATCTCCTTTCTAAGTCAGTAATCCCGGCTTTGTTCATTAGTGGACTTCTAAGGGGACACCTTGCCGCAAGGTGTCCCCGCCCGCCGCGTCAATTTGGCACAAGAGCTCTTCATCGGTATAGTGCTTTAGTGAAATAGCCCCCGTTGGACACTTTGTGTTACAGAGACCATCTCCTTTACAGAGAACAGGATTAACCGTGGCCTTTTTGCCTTGTGGTGTATCATGAAACTCTATGGCGCCATACGTACAAGCTGTGATACATGCCCCACACGATATACAATCACTCTCATTCACCGCGCAAACAGAGCCGGAGGCCGTGACTGTATCATGTGAGAGAAGAGTCAAGGCCCGGCCGGCAGCTCCATAAGCCTGGCTAATCGTTTCCGATATATGCTTGGGATAGTGAGCTGTCCCACACAGGTAAACGCCATCCGCGGCAAAGTCAACAGGTCTTAATTTGACATGGGCTTCCGTGAAGAAACCATCCATGCCCAATGTTACCTTGAATAATCCGGATATTTCCTTGCTTCCCGCGGACGGAATAATGGCGGCAGCCAAAGCGATTGAATCAGCATCGATAGCAAGTTTCTTACCTAAGATAGGATCGGTCACGGTAACCCTTAAAATAGGCCGACCATCCTCCTCAACAGCTTCCACCTGAGGTTTATCATGCGGCTCATAGCGGATGAATTTTACATCTTTATTGGACGCTTCCCGGTAATAATCTTCGCTGAACCCATACGTTCTCATATCCCGAAAGAGAATGTAGATATCCATCCGGGGGTTTATCTCTTTTAGTTTCAAGGCGTTCTTTATAGAGTGGCTACAACATATCCGGGCGCAGTAATTCCTGTCTTCCTGTCTGCAGCCTATACATTGAATCATCACCAGACTCTGGGAGTTAATCACCCTTTCTTCTCCTTTGGTGATTTTCTCCTCCAGTTCCAACTGGGTCATTACCCGATCATCTTCACCATAAAGGTATTCGGTGGGTTTATATTCATCAGCGCCTATCGCGATGACGGCTGCTCCATGTTTTATCTCTTTGACCCTTCCTTCAAATTTCACCTTGGTTACGAAATTCCCCACATAACCGGTAGCCTCTGTGATGGTAGCATCCGTATATACATGTATTAAGGGGTGCTGATAAACCTTGCGGATAAGATCACGCAAATATGCATGAACATCCAGCCCTTCCAGGGTGTAATGAATTCTTCGTGCCATTCCCCCCAGGTCTGAATCCTTTTCCACCAGGTGAACCTCATGTCCCTGGTTGGCTATGGAGAGAGCACTGGTCATGCCGGCCAGGCCACCTCCGACCACCAACCCCGTCGGGTTTACGGGCAGATCAAATTCCTGTAAGGGCTCCAAATGGAGAGCTCGGGCTACCGACATCCGGACTATATCCTTTGCCTTTTGGGTGGCATCTTCCTTTTCTCGAGAGTGGACCCAGGAGCAATGTTCTCTAATATTAGCCATGTCGTAGAAATATTGATTAATTCCCCCTTCCCGAAGCGTATCCCGGAATAACGGCTCATGTGTCCTGGGGGTACAGGCGGCGACAACTATGCGATTGAGCCCTTTTTCCCGGATCGTGTCCGATATTTTCTGGGCAGCATCCGTAGAACATACAAAGAGGCTTTCTTCAGCGTGAACAACATTGGGTAAGGTCAAGGAATATTCAACTGTGGAAGGAACATCTACCACTCTTCCGATATTGGCTCCACAATGACACACATAGACACCCACCCTGGGCTCCTCTCCCGAGGTATCTCTTTCCGGTGGATATATCCTTTCTTGGGCCAGCTTCCCTCGCCGGTAGGCAAGGAGTTCACCGCATTGGGAACCAGCCCCGCTGGCGGTCACAACCGACTCGGGGATATCCATAGGACCCTGGAAGGCGCCGCTTATAAAAATTCCCGGGCGAGAGGTCTCCATAGGATTACCCGAATTGGTTTTACAGAATCCGTGAGAATTGAGTTCGATGCCGAACTTATTTGCCAGGCCCTTCACATCAGCAGGAGGGTCCAATCCGACGGACAATACCACCATATCGAATTCTTCCTCTTTTACTCCATCCTCGGTAGTAGAATATCTTATCGTTACATTCTTGCTTTCCGGGATCTCTTTTCCTATTGCTACGTAGCTTCTTATGAATCGAACCCCGGGAAGTTTCTCTGCTCTTTGGTAAAATCGCTCGAAATCCTTGCCATAGGAACGAATATCGTTATGGAATATCGTACACTCGGCCTCGGCGTCATGGTCTTTTGTCAAAATCACCTGTTTCTGGGTATACGTGCAGCATACGGCTGAACAATAGCTGTTACCGCCCGGGATAACCTGTCTGGAACCGACGCAGTGAATCCAGGCTATTTTATGTGGATGCTTCTTGTCGGAAGCGCGCCTTATCTCACCTTCGTATGGCCCGGTGGCACATAACAGCCGTTCATAGTCAAGACTGGTTACCACGTTCTCCATCTTTCCGTAGCCATATTCGTCCCGGAGCTTTGGGTCAAACGGCTCAAAGCCCGGAGACATAACGATCGCCCCTACTTTTACTTCTACCTTCTCCGCCTTTTGATTAAAATCTATGGCGCCATTCTTACAGACTCCTGTGCAAATACGACATTTCTTGTCTTTAAGGTAAAGGCAGCTTTCATCTATATAAGTGACGAGAGGAATTGCTTGAGAGAAGTATATATGGACGGCTTTATTCAACGATATGTCTTGATTAAATGGATCAGGGACCTTGACCGGGCAGTACTCTACACAGGTGGTACAACCCGTGCATTTGCTCTCTATAATATATCTTGGCTTTTTAATCAGGGTTACCTTGAAGTCTCCTGCTTCCCCTTCTACACTGTCAACTTCAGTATAGGTCATGATCTCTATATTGGGATGTCTATTACATTCAACAAACTTAGGAGATTCAATGCACATGGAGCAGTCATTCGTGGGAAAGGTCTTGTCAAGTTGGGCCATCTTGCCGCCAATGGTCGGTGATTTCTCAACCAGGTAAACCTTAAACCCCGCAGTGGCAAGATCAAGAGCGGCTTGAATACCGCTGATCCCTCCACCGACAACCATAACATCTCCAAAATTGCTGTCTGCGAAACTTTTAGAAATCTGTTCTTCAATTTTTGGTAGTTCTTTTTCCACTTCTCTATGTCCTCATCCGATTTCTTCGGTCCTTCAAATCACTTCCTGGACGATCTCCGTGATGTCCTTAATCTGTATGACCTCACTATTCTCCCGGTTCAACCTGCTATCTTCAAAATTGGTGATGCAATATGGGCAGGAAGTAATCAGCACCTCAGCCCCGCCATCAATGGCCTGTTCTATCCTGATGTCGCAGAATCTTTCACCTTTTGGAGTTTCCATCCAAATCCTGCCCCCTCCCCCTCCGCAACAGAGACTATCCACCCGCGACTCACGCATCTCATTCAACTCTAAACCAGGTATCTTCTTTAAGACCTCTCGGGGCTCGTCATATATGCCATTATGTCGACCCAGGTAACATGGGTCATGATAAGTAACTTTCTTCCCATACTCCTTGTTAAGCTCAAGCCTTCCCTCATTAATAAGCCCGAATAAATATTGGGAGATATGAACCACCTCAAAGTTCACCATAAATTCGGGATACTCGTTTTTGAAGGTATGGTAGCAATGAGGGGAAGAAACAAGGATTTTCTTCACCCCATGATCGATAAAAGTTTTGATATTTTCCTTGGCCAGGCGTTTGAATACGTCCTCATCGCCCGTCTTGCGGATGCTTTCTCCACAGCAATTCTCCTTGGGGCCCAGTAT
>JAHIMW010000204.1 GCA_018896355.1 Pseudomonadota bacterium | reverse complement strand
CTGGAAGAGCTCTTCCCGATCGTCGCTCAGGTGCATGTCCATGAAGGTCTCCTTCGATTCATGCTCGACCACGGCCGCGTAACGGCTGCCGCCATCGATAGGCCCGAGGAGCGTCCGGGAGATGAATCCCGGATGCTTTGCGAAGATCCGGCTGGAACTGTGGAACCACACCCGGAAGGACTCCTCCTTCCCCGGCTTCGGCGGCGCAAAATCGATCAGATTGACAAACGTCCCCGGCTTCACTGCCAGGAGGGAGTCCCGGGCCGGGCCGGCCGCCAGCGGTGTCTTGATCACGAGAAAAACCAGCGGCGCCATCGATTCGTTCCGAATTCCCATCGGCGCACCCTTCGGGATCCGGAGGAGTTTACCCGACCCTATGCGAACGCTTTCGTCCCCCACGGAGAAGAGCCCCTCACCGCGAACAACCTGAACCGTCACCGGGGCGTCGGCCATGTGGACCGGCACCTCCTTCCCCGGCTCCAGACCGACCTGGCGGATCTTTAAATTCGGCTCATCCACGAGCGCCGCTACACCGCGCCCTTCATGGCTGAACACCTCCCTGCTTTTGAGATCGATAACATCCATTTTTAACCTCCAATAGCACCCCTTTTTCAGGGAAGCCTCTTCCCCTCCAGCCCGATCTCTTCCAGGCCCCGCCGGTCGAGGATCCGGATCTGCGCCCCACGTGAGCAGATCAACCCGAGTCGGTTCAACTTGGCGAGAATCCGGGAGAGGGTCTCCGGAATCGTCCCCAGGAGCGCCGCGAGCTGACCCTTGGAGACATCCAGATCCACCGTTTCGTCGCCGTCCCGGCCACTCAGGTAGAGCAGGTATTTAGCAAGCCTTCCGGGAACCTCCTTGAGCGACAGATCCTCGATGAGCCCGGCGAACTGCCGGAGGCGCTTCGACAACTGCGCCATCATGTTCAGCGCAAGGGCCGGATCCTGCCGGATAAGGCTGCTAAAGGCCACTCGCGGAAAGAAAAGAACGGTTGACGGAAGCGCGGCCACGGCATCCGCCGGAAAGCCCTGACCGGTAAAAACAGAAACCTCGCCAAAGGACTCCCCTGGCCCGCAGAGGTGCAGGATCTGCTCCTTCCCTTCTGTAGAAACCTTGAAAATCTTTACGCGGCCCCCGCAGACCACGTAAAATCCCGTCCCCTCATCGCCTTCAGAGAAGATCCGCTCTCCTTTCCGGAAGGAACGTTTCACACCGATCCGGGACAGCTCCTCGTACTGCGCCCGCAATAGGCCTCTGAAAAGGGAAATCCCGGCCAGATGTCCGGCTACGTCCGCCATTTTGGTCTCCTTCGGAGAAATTGTTTACACATCCCTTTGACTGATGTCAAAGTCCTTTTCGGGATCAACCGGGGACATGATGCCGCATCGTGTCCCCGGTTGATCCCTTTTCGGAATATTCCTGAGGGGAGCGATCACTTCCGCCGCTATTGTTGACAGGATGGGCAGAACCATGTCCCTCGCCCACCCTGGGTGATCCGCTCGATTCGTCCGCCGCAGCGTCGGCAGATTTCGCCTTGACGCGCATAAACCGCGAGATGGTCCTGATTCGTTCCACAACATCCGAAGAGATCCCGCCAGTCCGAGACCGTCGTTCCTCGGCAGGCGACAGCCTGTTCGAGGATCGCGACAGACATCTTCGCCACCTTCCGCCACTCCACCGGAGAAATACCGGACGAGGGTCGCCTTGGGTCGATCCCCGCCGCAAAGAGGATTTCGCAGGCATAGATATTTCCGATCCCGGCGATCAGCCGCTGATCCATCAGAAAAGATTTCACCGGGCGCCGCCGCGTTCGGGCGATCTCCCGAAGACGGCGCGCCGAAGTCCCTCCGAGAGGATCTTCCACAAGCGCAGGGGTGCTCTCCACCGGCTGCACGGTGAAGGTCGCAAACCGGCGCGGATCAATGAGGATAAGCGTGCCGGCGGGAAAAGCGATCACCAGGCGGCTGTAAGCAACAAAAGGGGGGCCGCTTCCGGTTCTCCCGGAACCGTTCAACAGTTCCCCTGTTTTGCTCCTACGAACCCGGGAGAGCAGCGGTACGCTGCCTTTCTGCCAGAAAAGCCTTCCTGACATCCGGAGATGAAGTTCCGCCGTCAGACCGCCGCTGATGCAGATCTGCAAGAATTTTCCCCGGCGTTTCACGGCTTCGACCCGCCGCCCGACCAGCCCTTCGATTTTCCCCAGCCGGGCATCGAGGATCTCGATTCGGAGGATCTCCTCGCCCGGCAGGATGGGCTTCAACTGGCGGCAGAGGGTTTCGACCTCAGGAAGTTCCGGCATCGTGCGTTCTCCTTGAATCGGGAAAAACGGCAGGACTTCGCCCCATTCTCCCTGCCCGCGATGCGATTCTAATCTACGGAACCATCTTGTCAAGGAGAAAAGGGGGTGGGTGAAAAATCAGGATCTCGCCTTTCTTTGATAACCGGAAACGAGAGTTCCCGTTCCTTGCCAACAGGAACAAACAGTTCCGTATTTAGTTTCTCCTGTTGTTATAGCATGTTACATATCAGTTCACCTTGTAACTTCTGCGGAGAGAAGGCATTCCCGAAAATACAGGAACTTTCAATTCCTATGACCATGGGCGGTTGTTGATATAATGCTTATATTACGGCATGTTGTGTCAATGGCATGGATCTTCCAATAGCTCCCTGCATCGTTCGTCCGGCGGAAAGATTCCGGGAACGGCCATCACCTTGATCGGGGCAAAGATTGTTGCAGCACCTGAAAGATCTTCCGCCCGTGGAGAGGTGGCTGCGGTGGCGAGGAACCAGAGATGGACGAACGGCGAGGATGATGCGACATGGCTCTGCCCAAGAGAAAAACAGTCACTCTGACGGGGATCGTCATCCCGGCGGACTGGAACGACCGTCAGGAAGTGATCGCCGCGGCCCTTGCCACAGCGGATGAAAAGGAGTACCGAATCTGTACGACGAAAAAGGGGAAAGAGCTTCTGGGTGCGCTCCAGCGCGAGGTCGAGGCGACCGGCGTCCTGGATCGGGATGAAAAAGGCAGGAATGTGATCACCGTCAGAAGCTATATCGTCAAGTAAACAGAAGGATTACTGCCATGCGGCCCCGTCGAAATTATCTATTGACAGACCCGTCTATAAAGAGTAGATGCTCGTCGAAAATGAGCAGGGATGGTTGCATCGTGACATTTGCTTACAAAATACAGAGCTCCCGACAGCAATCACGATTTTCAACAAAAAGAGAGGTTTCGTCCTCTCTTTTTGAGTATTCAGAACATAAGGAGGCATAAAACAGATGGAAAGTGAGACACTTTTTGCGGAGGAGGCGGAACCTCCAGGTAGTAGGACCGGCAACGGTCTGCAACTTTACAATGAACATGTAGGCGCATCCCTGGACACCCTCTTTCCCCTCGCTGCAGTTCCGGCCAGACCGGCGCCGAGGCTGTCCGCTTTCAGCGACAGCAGGGCGAGGGCCTTCCGGAAGCGATTTTTCCCGAATACAACCCTCAAGGAATGGAACGACTGGCATTGGCAGCTTCGCAACCGCATCCGCGACGCGGAGACGCTGGGGCGAATGATCCGCCTGTCGGAGGATGAGCTCCACGCGATGATCGGCGCGGCAGGCGCCATCCCGCTGGCAATCACCCCCTACTACATGAGCCTGATCGATCCGTGGAACCCGCTTCAGGCGCTGCGTCGGACGGTCGTACCCACCGTGCACGAACACTTCCGCAGCAGCGGCGAGGCGAATGACCCGCTCCACGAGGATGAGGACAGCCCGGTCCCCGGGATCGTCCATCGCTATCCGGACCGCGTCCTGTTTCTGGTGACGGGGATCTGCGCGACCTACTGCCGGTACTGCACCCGGTCGCGAATGGTCGGCCACCAGGGCAACCACTGCCTGAACACCGAGCAGTGGGAAAAAGGGATCGCGTACATTGCGGCGCACCCGGAGATCCGGGACGTCCTCCTTTCAGGCGGGGATCCATTGACCCTGGCCGACGAACAACTGGAGTGGCTGCTCGCACATCTGCAACAGATCCCGCATGTGGAGCTGATCCGGATCGGCACGAAGGCGCCGGTCGTCCTCCCGCAGCGGATCACGCCCACGCTGGTGAAGATGCTCAAGCGGTACCATCCGCTCTGGATCAGTATCCACACGGCCCATCCGGATGAGTTGACCCCGGACGTCGCCCGGGCGTGCGCACGCCTTGCCGATGCGGGGATCCCGCTCGGAAGCCAGACGGTCCTGCTTTCCGGAATCAACGACGACGTGGAGACAATGAAGCGTCTCGTCCACGGCTTGCTGAAGATCCGGGTCAAGCCCTACTACCTCTACCAGTGCGACCCCATCCCCGGCTCGTCGCATTTCCGGACCCCGGTCTCGAAAGGGCTTGAGGTGATCCGGGGCCTTCGGGGATTCACGACCGGCTATGCGGTGCCGACCTACGTCATCGACGCCCCCGGCGGCGGCGGGAAGATCCCTCTCCTGCCGGAATACGTCGAGGGACGTGAGGAGGGCGACCTGCTCCTGCGCAACTACGCGGGGAAGGTCTTCCGCTATCCGGACTGCCCCGCGACCGACAGCGTTATCCACTGAGAAAAACACCCTGTCATCCTTCGACAAGCTCAGGATGACAGGGTTTGGAAATAATCGGGAGCTGTCCCCCTTTTTTAGGAATGAATGTGAAGATCGGCATCACGTACGACCTTCGGGACGATTACATCGCCGAGGGCTACACCGAGGAAGAGACGGCGGAGTTCGACCACCCACTGACGATCGACGCGATCGAAGAGGCGCTGCGCGATCTCGGCTACGAGACAAACCGGATCGGCCACATCCGGGCGCTGACCCGGCGCCTTGTCGCCGGCGACCGATGGGATCTCGTCTTCAACATCGCCGAAGGGCTCCGGGGATTCGGCCGCGAGGCGCAGGTCCCGGCTCTCTTAGACGCCTGGGAAATTCCGTACACCTTCTCCGACCCGCTGCTGCTTTCGCTCACCCTGCACAAGGGGCTGACGAAGCGGGTGATCCGCGACCTCGGCATTCCGACGCCGGATTTCGCCGTCGTAGAGACGCCGGAGCAGATCGAGGCTGTGGCGCTGCCCTTTCCGCTCTTCGCCAAGCCGGTGGCGGAGGGGACAGGGAAAGGGGTCACCGCTGCATCGAAGATCGCAGATCCGGCGGGCCTCGATCGTGTCTGCCGCGAATTGCTGGCGGTTTTCCGACAGCCCGTTCTCGTCGAGACCTTCCTGCCGGGCAGGGAGTTCACCGTTGGGATCATCGGAACCGGCAAGGAGGCGTTTGCTCCCGCGGTGATGGAGGTTCACCTCACGGAAAAGGCCGAAAAGGAGGTCTATTCTTACGCGAACAAAGAGGATTGGCACGGGCGAATCGAGTACCGCCTTGCCGCGGACGCGATGGCGCGGGCGGCCGTGGAAACGGCGCTGGCCGCGTGGCGCGGCCTCGGCTGCCGCGATGGAGGGAGGGTCGACCTGCGCGCCGATGCTGAGGGAATCCCCCATTTCATGGAGATAAACCCCCTTGCGGGTCTCCGTCCGGGTCATTCCGATCTTCCGATCCTCTGCGAGCTGGCGGGAATGAGTTATCGGGAGTTGATCGCCGGGATCATGCGTTCCGCCCTGAAACGCCTTTAATAAGACGCTGTCCCATTCCCCCGGTCGTTGTACACGCAGCGGCGCACTCTCATGGTCCGGGACTGCTCCGTCGGCCTCCGGCTTCCTCGCAACGACCGGAAAACGAAACGGTTTCAAAACATGAAAATTGCCGTCATCCACGGAGAGGTGGGCGCAGGGGCGGGCCGGGACGAACAGGATGTCCTCATGCAGGCTGCGGCTGTCTCTCAAGGCCTTGCCACCCTTGGCCATGAAACCGTCACCGTCACCGTCTCGCTGAACCTCGCCGCGGCCGTGCAGGCGCTCGCTGAGCTGCGGCCCGCGATGGTCTTCAACCTGGTGGAGACGATTGCCGGAAAGGGGAGCCTGATCCATCTCGTTCCGGCCCTTCTCGACGCCCTGAAGATCCCCTACACCGGCGCGGGGACGGATGCGATGTTCCTCACATCCAACAAGCTTCTCGCGAAGCGGTGGCTCGCCGCCGCCGGCCTCCCGACGCCCGCATGGTTCACGGCTCAGGGGACACCTTGCGGCAAGGTGTCCCCAATGCATGAGGGATTGCCGATCGAAGGGCCGTGGCTGATCAAGTCGGTCTGGGAGCATGCCTCCATCGGCCTCGACGAGGATTCGGTCCTTTTCGGAGCGGACCGGAAGGGGCTCCTCGCGGAGATGGACGCCCGCTGCGAGGCGTTGGGAGGTGCCTGCCTGGCCGAGGCCTACATCGACGGCCGGGAGTTTAACCTCTCTCTGCTGGCGGGCGAGGGCGGGACGGAGGTCCTGCCCCCTGCCGAGATCCGCTTCGACAGCTACCCGCCGGGGAAGGTCCGCGTCGTAGGCTACCGGTCGAAGTGGGAGGAGGGGACATTCGAGTTCGCGAACACCCCAAGGACCTTCCAATTTCCCGCGCAGGACGCCCCGCTGCTTTCACAACTGAAGGAACTTGCACACAGGTGCTGGAAAATCTTTGACTTGCAGGGATACGCGCGGGTCGATTTCCGTGTGGACAAAGCGGGGCGGCCCTGGATCCTCGAGGTGAACGCGAACCCCTGCCTCTCGCCGGATGCAGGGTTCTCCGCAGCGACGCTTCGGGCCGGCCTGACGTTCACGGACGTCCTTTGCCGCATCCTTAAAAACGGAGGAGACCTCACCCGTGCCTGAAAATAATCGGGAGCTGTCCCCCCTTTTTCGCGAGGAGGTGAAGCCGGAGGACCGGGAGGCGGTCGGTCGGCTCGTCCGCGCGACCCGGTTTTTCTCGGAGGAGGAGATCGGCATCGCCGTCGAGCTCGTCGAGGAGCGGCTGGCCAAAGGCGATGCGAGCGGCTACTTCTTCCTCTTCGCCGAAAAGGAAAATCGGCTGATCGGCTACGCCTGCTTCGGCCCGGTCCCCGGAACCGTGCACAGCTTCGACCTCTACTGGATCGCCGTGGACCCCGGAGAGCAGGGACGGGGAGTCGGCCGTACGCTCAT
>JAHIMW010000203.1 GCA_018896355.1 Pseudomonadota bacterium | reverse complement strand
GCGATCAGGACGACGAACGTCAGAAATATAAACATGTTTCGCCGGTTCTCGCTGAGAATCTGATCCGTGTTCCCCCGATCCAGGCCGAGGCGAATCGTCCCGACGATCTCGCCGCCCAAGCGGAGCGGGGCGACAATTTCAAAAAGGTTCTTGCCGCCGACGTCCACCTTACGGCTCTCGAACGGGATGGTCCCGGAGAGTATCTTCGCAACCAGCGGATCGTCTTTTTTCAACTCCTCCGGCAGGTTTCCGGCGTTGCCGAGGGGCATCCCTTTCTTGTCCCGGACGGTGAGATAGACGAGGCCCTGCCCCTCTCCCAGCTTTTCCATCGCCTTTTCTACCGAAACCCGCGTCCCCCAGTAGCGCAAACTCTCTTTGTCCAGCGCGATGATGATCGTGCCGCTTTCATCTTTGCGGCTGAGGGCGATATAACCGATCTTCTTCAGGCGGTTCAACTGGTTGAGGCGGTTGATCAGATCGGCGCTCCCCTTCGTCTGGGCCTTCACCGTCGCGGGCGCCTTCCCATCGAAGAGGTCATCCGAAAGCGTCCGGCTCTGGAAGAGCACATCCCCCCATGCATTGAGGACGGCCACGAGCCAGAGGTTCTTTTCTTCTGCAAACCGGCGGATATAGGTCCGGCTCAGATGCTGCGTCTTCCATTGGTTGTCGATCTCGCGCCCCATCGCGACGATGGTATCGGTGAGCAGCCTCTGGGGGGAGAAGACCAATTCGCTAAGCGGCGCTGAATCGCCTCCTTCCGTCCTTTGCGAAGCGATGATCATGGTTTTCAGGTTCTCTTCGGTGAGCCGCTCGACTACACCGATGATCCGTTTCCCCTGATCTTCCATGAAGCCGATGAGGGTCCTTTCGCTCCGCTGGAGGTCCATGAGCCCCATCGTCAGGATAAGGGCGATAAATACCGCGCAGACGAGACCGACGGCCAGCGGCTGGAGGAAGGGACGATTGAAACGGAGGGAGCGCTGCTGCCAGACGATCTTTCCTTCAGGGCTCATAGTGCCTTTCCATCATCGAAACAGGGCGACTTCGTTTATTCAGTGACCGGCGAATCGGTCGACCGGCCGGGCCGGCGTCCTAAAGTCCGCATCAGAAATCAGCGTGGGCCATCATAGGCCATTCCCCCGAAAAGTCAACGAATTCTTGTATCGCACTCCCGGGAAGGGTGGGGGGAAGAGGCCCCGATACAGAACCGCCCTGGATGTTTTCGACATTTTTGTCGATTTCCGGTCACGACCCGTTTCAGTATGTAAATGTCTATTCTCAATCAATTTCTATGGTATCTCGCCCGGAGACAGTGACGTTTCTTGCCGCACGTTCCATGCCCCCGAAGATGGCGTCAAAACAGAATTCACGGAAATATTATCTTATTTCAATGTAATGCAGATGTCCGGAACTACTGGCACGGGAGATGCATTATCTTACAGCCGAAAGAACCTGTTGACTGAACGCGGGCACGATCAGCCGACAGTAAAATGACCAAAGGAAAACCGACGGGTTTTCCAACTCCTGAATGCGGGGAGGCTCTCGGAGCCTCCCCGTTTTTTTGCATCAATCATGTTTTTCCCTGCTTTACGGTATTGGCCTCCCGGATTTTCCGCCACTGTTCGATCCGCTCCCCAATGATCTTCTCATACCCCCGATCGGTCGGCCGGTAGAACCGGCCCCCCTTCCCCCGGAGTTCATCCGGCAGGTACTCCTGCGGGATATAGGCGTCGGTAAAATCGTGGGCGTAGAGGTACCCCTTGCCGTAGTCCAGCTCTTTCATCAATCGGGTCGGGGCGTTCCGGATGTGGAGCGGAACGGGGAGGGTCCCCGTCTTCTCGATCGTCGCCCGGACCTGGCCGTAACCGGCGTAGAGGGCGTTGCTTTTCGAGGCGGTTGCGAGGTAGACCGTCGCCTGCGCGAGGGCCATCTCCCCCTCGGGGGAGCCGAGGAAGTGATAGGCCTGCATGGCGTCGATGGCCACGGTCAGCGCGCGCGGGTCGGCGTTTCCGACATCCTCGGAGGCAAAGCGGATCAGCCGCCGGGCGATATACAGGGGATCCTCTCCTGCCATAAGCATCCGGCCGAGCCAGTAGAGGGCAGCGTCGGGATCGCTCCCCCGGAGGCTCTTGTGGAGGGCGGAGATGATGTTGTAATGCTCCTCCCCGCTCTTGTCGTATTGGAGGGCCTTTTTCTGGATCGCCTCTTCGACAAAGGCGCGGGTGACCCGACGGCCGCTCTCCTCTGCCTTGTCCGCAAGCGAAACCGCTGCTTCAAGGCTGTTCAGGGCGGCGCGGGCGTCCCCATCCGCCGACCAGACGATGTGGGTCAGCGCCTCCGGCTCGATCTCGAGGCCGAGGGCGCCGAACCCTCGTTCACGGTCCAAAAGCGCGTTCCGAACGATCCGGGCAAGGTCCTCCTCGGTGAAAGGCTTGAGAGTGAGGACGCGCATCCGGGAGAGGAGCGGCGAAATAACCTCGAAAGAGGGATTTTCCGTCGTGGCCCCGATCAGCGTGATCAGGCCGGTCTCGACATGCGGGAGGAAGGCGTCCTGCTGCGACTTGTTGAAGCGGTGAATCTCGTCCACGAAGAGGATCGTCCGGCGCCGGTGGAGCCGCCACAGCTCGGCGGCCTCATCAACGACGGCGCGGATCTCCTTCACGCCGGAGAGGACCGCAGAGAAGCCGATGAAGTGGGATTTGGTCTCGCCGGCCAGGATCCTGGCGAGCGTCGTCTTCCCGGATCCGGGAGGCCCCCAGAAGATGACCGAGAAAAGGCGGTCTTCCGCAACGGCCCGCCGCAGGAGGCTGTCCGCGCCCAGCAGGTGGCCCTGGCCGACGTACTCGTCGAGACTCCGGGGCCGCATCCGGTCCGCCAGCGGTCTGTTGTCGTTCTTCCGATCCTGTTGATCAAAAAGATCCACGTTTCAATCCCCGGCGTGATCGCAATCGGTATTCAACCTTGACGGCTTCGTAAAAAGTCCGGATGCTGCGTTGCGCTTCATCCTTCGTCATTGCGGCGTACCCTTTTTCCGTTCCCACAACGCTTTGCCCATTCCGAATTTCCTCCGGGGATCTCTTCACCCGCCGAAACCGGCTTTAAGACACGATAACGACCCTGAATCGGAAAGTCAATTTGAAAGAACCGGACAGAAAATATCCCTTGACAAGCAAAAACAGCCCCCCTATACTTCGACACCTCGAAAGCAATTTCTTAGTGCGCCAGGCAAAGCTTGGCGAATCCAGTCGGTTGAGAAGCCAGCCTGACTAAGTTAGCCGACCGTCAGAACCGTGTTTTGCATTTATGCGGGTAACCGCATGCGTGAAGAGTAACCAGGGTGACCGCAGGCCGTAATACGAAAGCGTGAAGGTGTTCAGCAACCAACACAAAAGGGGGTGTATTTATGAAAAAATCAGTATTACTTTCGATGTCTTTGTTGTTTTTTGTCGGTTTGTTTGCGGTATGTCCACTCACGTATGCCCAAAGCACAATAAAAGTGGGCATTGTGGATACCTACACAGGACCCGCAACGACATTTACCATGGATGTGCTGGACGGTTTCAAGCTTGCCGTCAATGAAATAAATGCAAAGGGCGGCGTCCTCGGGAAAAAGATTGAATATATGACGCGCGACGAGAAGTTCAAGCCGGACATCGGCCTTGCCATGGCAAAAGAGCTGGTAATGAAGGAAAAGGTTGATATTCTGATGGGTACGATCAACAGCGCGACAGCCCTCGCCGTTTCCGATTTCGCGAAAAAAGAGAAGCTGCCTTTTTTTGTGACCTTTTCGAAAAGCGAGAAGATCATAGGCGAAAAAGGACACCCGTACGTATTCAATATGAACGAAAATACCGCTATGGCAGGAAGGGCCGCCGCCGTTGCACTGGCGAAAAAATCATACGTAAAATACTGGATTGCCGGCGACGATTATGAATACGGCCACTCCATTGCGGACAGTCTATGGAACAACCTGAAAAAGCTGAAACCGCAGGTACAGAAGGTTGGAGAGTCGTGGTGGAAGGTCGGAGAAGCCGATTTTACCCCCTATATTACCCAGATTCTGGCAGCCAAGCCCGATTTCATCATCGTCGCCACCGGCGGCTCCGGCATGGTCAATTTCCAGAAGGCCGCCAAGGCGACCGGTT
>JAHIMW010000202.1 GCA_018896355.1 Pseudomonadota bacterium | reverse complement strand
AGGTTTGTCCGACCCAGGCGATCCGTTCGCTGTCGATGGAGGAGAAGACGCATGCCAGAATCGGAACGGCCGTGTTGCGCAAGGAGACGTGCCTGGTCTGGGCCCAGAACAAGATGTGCCTGATCTGCGATGAGATCTGTCCGTACAACGCGATTGTTTTTCGACCCGTCGAGGGGTATCGGCGGCCTTTCGTGATCGCTTCCCGATGCAACGGTTGCGGATACTGTGAGCAGCGTTGCCCGGTCGGGGGCGAATCGGCCATTGTCGTGGTGCCGGATGGAGAAATCCGCCTTGCAGAAGGTTCTTATATCAGGGAAGCCAAGAAGCTCCAGTTGGAATTCAAGCCTGACCCCGGCGACGACAAGTACCTCCTGGAAGAGTCCGGATTCAAGGTCGAAGAGGGGTCGAAAGAGGAGAGAAGCGTTCCCGCCGAAAAACCGATTCCCCCGAGGCCGAAAGGGTTTTTATGAACCGGCGGCTTCTGAAGACCCTTCGGAAGTCGTTTGGAATAAGCGAAAGCTTTCCCGGGGCAGGTTACAGGCCGTCGTCGCTTCCTTTGAGGCGTACGGCCCGGATGAAACGTTTGTTGAAATAGGGGGTATCCAGACTGTCCACACGCACCCCCTTCTTCCGCGAGGCGGCGTGGACAAATTCGTTGTTGCCGATGTAGATCCCGACGTGGCCGCCCCTCCTTCTCGTGTTGAAGAAGAGGAGATCCCCTTCGCTCAGGTCGCTCCGCGAGACGCGCATCCCGACACGGGATTGTTCATTGGCGGTCCTTGGGAGGTCGATGTCGAAGAGTTGATAGATCTTCTTGACCAGTCCCGAGCAGTCGATCCCGCGGGTAGAGAAGCCACCGAACCGGTAGGGCGTTCCGAGAAAGCCCATCGCTGCCTTGACGACCAGCTTCGGTTCTTCGGGACTGCTCCATTTGCCGAGAAGCGCCGCGTTTTCCTTTTTCCGCCTCTCGATTGCCGCCCAAGCCTCATTCGGGGTGAGAATGGCGCCTTCCGCGCCTTCCGTTTTGGGTTCATCTCCCGTATATTCGGCCGGCAACTCCGCCTGTTCTTCGGGTTCCGGCCTCTTCAAGGAGAGCTTCTGCCCGATCTTCAGGGCGCTTCCGGGAAGACGGTTGATCTCCCGCAGCTCGGCTACGGGAACCCCCGTTTTCCGCGCGATACCCGAGAGCGTATCCCGTTTCTTAACTACGTAGACCTCCCCCCGATGGAGAGGGGACGGTTTTGATTTGGAGACATTTTTGATCTTCGGAGAGGGGATGAAGAGGGTCTGATTCGCTTTGAGGCTGCTGTCCTTCATCTGGTTGGCCGCCTTCAGCGCGCTCGTGGTGACGCCGATTTTGCCGGCAATACCCACGAGGGTGTCCCCATGCTGAACCTTATACATTTCCGCTGCCGGGAGATCCCCGCAGATCACGAGGGTCGTAAAGAGGATGCTGAGTCCCATCCAGAGAAAAATCCGCCGTCTCATCAATGAAGTGCCTCCTTATGGGTATTCGGGAGCTTCCCCTCTGCTAAAACGGTGCACAGTTTCTGCCGGTGGATGACGACCTGCACACGGGAACAGGTCCGCTTTTTATCGGAATTGTTGCGGGAAGTCAAACCAAATTTTCCGGGATCTTCGGGATCGAGGCGGCCGCTCTCGCTGTGGTTCTGCCCAGCCCGCTGCACTACCACCCCGTGGAGGGGGGCCGGTATGTGGAGAGCCGGACGGAGGCGGTCTGCCGGATCATGGTCCGCAGGGCGATCGTCATTCCCGAATATGAGCAGATGCTGAACGAACCGGCCGGAAACGGCTCGCCGCCGATGCAGTTTACGGGCGATGCCGACCTCACCAGGGAACCATGTGCAGATTACGGAGATCTTCCGGGGTGTTGACATTCAGGAACATCCGCCCCTCCGGGTCAAAGGAGCGGAGAACTTCGGGGGGAATCTTGAGGAGCCTGTGACCCGGATAGAGCTCTTTGATCTTCAGGCGGTTTCGATCGAGGAGGCTCCGGATAACCGGGAGACATCGGCGGGCGTAGACGGCGTGGAGCGGCTGGAGTCCGTCGGGAGGGGCCGGAACGATGATATCATATCCCGCCGTCTGCCGGATCATATGTTCCAGAAAAGCCCGGTTCAGGAAGGGCATGTCGCACGCCGCGACAAAGACATATTCATCCAGAGCGAAGAAAAGTCCGGTGTAGATCCCACCGAGTGCGCCCTTCTCCGGGAGGATGTCGGTGACGATGGTTGCCTCCTGATCGAGATAATCCAGCGGGGAGGCGGTTACGATGATCACCTGCCGGAAAACCGCCCGGAAGAGCCGGACGGTCCGGTCGATCAGCCGTTCGCCTTCGACGCGAAGAAAAGCCTTGTTTTCCCCCATTCGCCTGTTTCTGCCGCCTGAAAGGATCACGCCGGTCATGCCGAACCCCCTTTGTTCTTGTGTCTGCGGTAGCGGGCGTCGAGAATCACGACCCTGCCCCGGTCCGACTCCGAGCGGATGAGGCGGCCGATCCCCTGACGCAGCTTGATTGCGGTTTCATAACGGTAACGCCGCCAGTATTCCTCCCGGGGGAGGAGATTCCTCCGCGCGATCTGAAGCGGATCCTGGGGGTGGGGAAACGGGATACGGGTGATGATCACCTGGGTCAATGTGTCTCCCGGGAAATCAACCCCGTACCAGAAGGTGTCCACGCCGAAGAGGACGCTCTCGCGGATCGCCCGGAATTCGTCGCAGAGGGAAGCGGTCGGGACGCCGCTCTGCTGCAGCAGGAGCGGATAGCCGTCGGCGCGGATCTCATCCGCAGCCCGCATGGAGATCGCCTCCAGATCGCCGTAGCTGGCGAAGAGGACGAGGGTGCGCCCCCGGTTCAGGCGGATAAGGCCGGGGAGAAGTTCCGCGACCCGGGAGAGCCAGGCATCTTTGCAGTCAAATGCGCCGCTCACGGCTTCCAAGGGGACGGCGATCTCCGCGGCGGCGGGGTCAAAGGGCGACGGGATGGCCTCAAAACGGAATTGTTTGCTCTTGGGTTGGACCGCCGCCGGTGGCGATTCTTGGGGTGGAAATGGGTTGGGAATGGGGACACGATGCCGCATCGTGTCTCCATTTTCCCCGCCCCCCATCCCGGCGGCACGCCGGAAACCGTCGAAGTTCTCACCCTGGCGGAGCGTCGCCGAGGTGAATATTATGCTGTCGCGTCCTCCGTAGAGATGATCCCGGAGAATGTCCGCCACCTCCACGGCGCGGACGGAAATCGTCCAGTGGCGGACGTATAGGACGCCGGCCGTGACATGCCCCGGAGAAATAACTTTTTCCCCGATCGTTTTCAGCGTCTCTGCACTCTCCTGAAGGTCCCTGAGGGCGGTCTTCAACCGGTCGACGGTCCGGGCCCGGATTCCGAGTTTCCGGCATGTCTCCGCGTCCTTGATGAACGACAGGTCTGCGGCGATCTCCCTGAGGCGCTTTCTCAACACGCCCAGATGGGTTTTCAGACGGCCCTCCCGAAACGCCGGGTGTTCCGCCGGAAGAACCATCGCTTCCCCTGGAGCGGCGGCGCCGCGGACGGCGGCGAGCGCGGCGGCAAATCCGGCCGTTTCCTCGCGGAATTCGCCGATGGCGGTCAGCGCGGCGGCGATCCCCTTTGCAGCGAAATTTCCAGGCGTCGGCGTCATGCGCCGGAGGACCGATTCAAGATAGGCGATGGCGTCGGCCATCCCCCGCGAGGCGATTTCGATCCCGAAGGCGCCGCGGACAGCATGTTCGAAGTGGTTCGCCTCGTCGATCACGCAGTTTTCAAAGAGCCCCCCGAGGATCTCGTCCCGGTCGAGAAGGACCAGCTTGTGGTGGTTGGTGACGATGAGACGGGCGTTTTGCGCCTCGGCGGCGACCACCTGCGCCGGACAGCGGAGGTGTCTCCGGTTGCAGCCGCTCCGGGCCGAGATTTCATGCTGGAGACGGCGGAAGAAGAGGCCGTCGTTCAGGTGAAAACGGACCCGCTCCCCGACGGCGTCCCCGTCGACTTCACGGAAGTGAAAGACCCGGTTGACGAAGTAGAGCCAGGCGAGCAGACGGCCTCCGGAGAGGGCGTCTTCGTAGAGCTGGTCCAGTTTCTCCGCGCAGAGGTAGTTGGATTTGCCCTTCAGAAGGGCGGTCGGGATCTTGCGGTAGGCCCGGTTGAGGGAGAGGGTCAGCGGAATCTCCCGCCGGACGATCTGCTCCTGGAGGTTCTTGGTGTAGGTGGAAACGGCGACCCGCGCATCGGGGTTCCGCCGCAGGTACTCCAGCACCGGGATCAGGTAGCCCTGGGTCTTTCCAGTACCGGTTCCCGCCTCGATGGTGAGGACGGCGCGGTCGTTCAGCGCGGCGGCGACATGCCCCGCGTAGGCGATCTGGGAGGGCCGGAGTGCATAACCCTTTGTTTTTACGGCAAGCCCCCGGTAGAAATCCCCGATCCGGGCGATCGGGATCTTCTTCCGGATCGCCTCCCCTTCCGGAAGCGGGGCCGGCGGCGGCGTCTTCTCCAGAAATCCTTTCCACTCCGGCATTTCCCCTTCCGCCGACGGATCAAAGAGGCCGCCGAAATAGTCCCGGAAGTTCCGGTTCAGATGGAGAAAGAGGTCGCCGAAGAGGGTGGCGCTTTGACCCAGATGGAAACGGAGGGCCGCCGCGGGGGGGAATTCCGCGGCATTCAATACGCGTCCGCAGATGTGGCGGACGAGGTCGAGAGAGAGCGCGACCGCCTCCGGCGCGGTGAACGAAAATTTATCCCGCTGTTTCCCGTGGAGGTATTCCCATAACGGTTTGAGCGCGGCGCTGTCCGCCTGGGGGAGGAAGAATTCGGCGGCGAAACGGAGATCGACCACCCGTGGGTTGCCGCAGCCGACAAGCAGCGTTTCGATCTGTTCGCGGGGGGTGAGCGTTACAACGAGATCCGTCTCCCGAAGCAGGGACGACAGAAAGGCCGTGACATCCGCGAGGGACGGGGCGGTCCGCAACATCTCCCGGGAAATACCCGAGGCATGCCGCTCCCGCTCCGTCGCTTTCCCGTAACGGACCGGAGATGCGAAGGTCTCCTCCTGCCGGTCCGGGGCGATCACCGCCGCGGCGATCTCGTAGATCCGGTTGCCGTCCTCCTCCGCATGACCGCCGTGGGCGAAAAGGCAGGCGATGTTCCGGATCGTCCCGTGGTAAGGT
>JAHIMW010000021.1 GCA_018896355.1 Pseudomonadota bacterium | reverse complement strand
CGATGTTCTCTTTCGTCAGGCGCGGGATGTCGAAGAATTCCGCCGCCACGATTCCGATGTTCCGGTAGACGCCCCGGACGATCCGGAGGATCTCCTCCTCGGACTTGTCCGGAAATGCGCGCCTCAGGTTGTGGGTGGCGATCAGCCGCTGACGCGGGATGAGGTGATAAAACATCCGGGAAACCCCAATGAAGAGCGCCCTGCGCAGCGGAGTGGGGATCCCCCGGAAACAGGCAAGGATGATATCGACAAGACGCTGGGTGGTCACCGTTTGTGCCTCATTAATGCAACCTTTAGAATGTTAATACTTGAGCCGGGAAAAAATCAACCCCGCAAATGGTTCGGCAGGCGAGATCTCCATTGCGATCCGGAGGAGGGAGATTTCCCGGAGGAAATCGGGGAAATCGACCAGGCGGATACCGTCCTTCTCCGTGGTGACGATCCGTGCGGCGCCGCTCCTGGATGCGAGAAGCCGGAGGTTTTCGATGTCGGAAAGGTCGTAGGGGTGGTGGTCGGGGAAAGCGCGGAAGCCGACAACCGCCGCGCCGAGTTCCGTCAGACTCCGCCGGAAGGCCTCCGGAGAGCCGATCCCGGCAAACGCGAACACCTTCTGCCCCGAGAGCGCCGCGACCGTCTCCATCCGTCCGGTTCCCCCCGCGACGAGCCCCTGTGGTTTGTGAATCGCCCGGAAGGATGGAAGAGAGGCCGCTTCCCGGAGCGGTTCTTCCTTTTCCGCGTCCCCCGTCCGGAGGAGGATATGGGCGCGGCTGAGGGAATCCGGGTGTTCGCGGAGCGGCCCCCTCGGGAGCAGAAAACCGTTTCCGAACGGACGGGCGGCGTCGAGCAGTACCATATCGATATCCCGGAAGAGCGACCGGTGCTGGAAGCCGTCGTCGAGGATCAGGACGTCGGCGCCGAAGGTCTCTACCGCCGCCCGCCCCGTGAGGAACCGCCGGCTTCCGGTCAGAACCGGGATCCCCGGCGCGGCGCGGGCGATCAGGATCGGTTCGTCTCCAGCCTCCCTCCACCCCATAAGAATGCGGTTCCCGTCGGAAACCACATTGACGGCGTTGTTTGCGCTGCCTCCGTAGCCCCGGCTCAGGACGGCCGGGCGACGCCCCTTTTCCTTAAAAAGGTTGGCGAGAAAGATCACCGTTGGCGTCTTCCCGGTCCCCCCCACGGTGAGGTTGCCTACGCTGATGACGGGGCGGGGGAGCTTCTCCTGCTTGAGTACGCCCCCGTCATAGAGGCGGTTTCTCGCGGCGATGGCCCCCCGGTAGGGGAGCGAGAAGAGATGCAGAACCGCGCGTAGGGCGCCGGATGCGCCGGTCGTCTGTTCACCCTTCCAAATTTCCTTCAGCCTTTCCTCAAAGGATCGCAAAGTCGTTCCCTTATTCCCGCGCGTCATTCCCTCGAAAGCGGGGCATGATCCACGTCGTTGCGGCCGTTTTCCTTGAACTGCATGTGGTAGAGGCGGCAGTATTCCCCCTGGCATGCGAGCAGTGCTTCGTGGGTCCCCTCCTCGCGGATCTCGCCGTTGACCAGCACGATGATCCGGTCGGCGTTCCGGATCGTAGAGAGGCGGTGGGCGATCACCAGCGTGGTCCGGCCTTTCATCAGGTTCTCCAGCGCCTCCTGAACCTCGATCTCCGCCTCCGAGTCGAGGGAGGAGGTCGCCTCGTCGAGGATCAGGATCGGGGCGTCCTTAAGGAT
The DNA here is from genome assembly GCA_018896355.1 of Pseudomonadota bacterium. Taxonomy (GTDB): domain Bacteria; phylum Desulfobacterota; class Syntrophia; order Syntrophales; family UBA5619; genus UBA5619. The sequence goes on along the minus strand of JAHIMW010000021.1, from coordinate 20,780 downwards.
GGCGCGGGCGATCGAGATCCGCTGGCGCTCGCCGCCGGAGAGCTTCGTCCCCTGCTCGCCTATCAGCGTGTCGTAGCCCATCGGCAGGCGCACGATGAAATCGTGGGCGTTCGCGGCCTTCGCGGCGGCGGCGATCTCCTCCTCCGTCTTCACGATGTCGCCGTAGGCGATGTTGTCCCGGACCGTGTCGTTGAAGAGGATCGTCTGCTGGGTCACGATCGCGATCTGTCCCCGAAGCGATTCGACGGTGACGTCGCGGATGTCGCGGCCGTCGATCGTGATCGCCCCTTCCGTCACGTCGTAAAAGCGGGGGATCAGGTTGACGAGCGTTGTCTTCCCTCCGCCGCTCATGCCGACGAAGGCGACCACCTCGCCGGCCCGGATTTTAAGATCGATGTTCCGGAGAACCGGCGCCTCCTCGTAGCGGAAGTCAACGTTCCGGATCTCGATCTCCCGGGAGATCCGGGGAAGGGCGCCGGCGCCGGGGCGGTTCCCGATCTCCGGGACCAGGTCGATGATGGCAAAGACCCGCTGGGCGCCGGCGATCCCCTGCTGGATCGTGTTGTTCACGTTCGTCAGCCGTTTCACCGGTTCATAGAGCATGATCAGAGCCGTCAGAAAGGAGAAGAAGGTTCCCGGCGTCGATTGGCCGTGGATCACCTGGTAGCCGCCGTAGAAGATGATCGCGGCGATGCCGAGGCCGCCCAGGAACTCCATGAAGGGGCTGGAGACGGCGGTGATCGAAACCGACTTCAGGTTGAGGCGGAAGAGCCGTTCATTCTCTCCGGAGAAACGCCGGTTTTCATACTCCTCCATGCTGAAGGCCTTGACGATCCGGGTTCCGGAGATCGTCTCCTGCAGAAGGGTCATCAGGCTTCCGACCGTGATCTGCGTCCGCGTCGCCACCTGTCGCATCTTCTGGCCGAACTTGGCGATCGGATAGACGGCGAGCGGAAAAACGAACATCGCGATGATGGCGAGCTGCCAGTCGCGGTAGAAGATCACGAAGACGAGGCAGAGCAGCGTGAAAGAGTCCTTGAGCAGGGCGGTGACCGCCTCCGAGACGGCGCCCTGGACGTATCCGACGTCGTTCGTGATACGGGACATCAGGATGCCGGTCGGATTCTTTGTGAAAAAGGCGAGTGACTGGATCTGGATCTTTCGGTAGAGTTCCGCCCTCAGATCGGCCACGATCCGCTGACCGATGAAATTCATCAGAATGGTCTGGGCGTAGCTGCACGCCCCCTTGACGAGGTAGATCCCGACAACCGCCAGCGGGATCCATTTGAGCATCGAGGCGTTTTGCTTCAGGAAGATCTCGTCGAGTGTCGGTTTGACGAGAAAGGCGAGGGCCGAGGTCGTCGCGCCGACGACGAGCATGCAGAACATCGCGATCGAAAACTTGAATGCATGCGGTTTTGCCAGTTTCAAGAGTCTTCTAAAAATGTCCACTGTTTACTCTCCCTTTTAATTAGGGACAGAGCCCCTATTTATTTCCCCGGAAAATAAATAGGGGCTCTGTCCCTAATTAGCATGTCGCAGGCGATCTGCGCCGTCCGGCGAGAGGCCCCGGGCGTTCCCAATTTTCCACGGATCTCGGCGAGCGCGAGCTTCATTTCCCGCGCTTTGCCGCGCCGGGTGATCAGTTCCCTCACCTCGGCGGCGATCCGTTCCGGATTCGCGTCGTCCTGGATCAGCTCGGGGACGACTCTCCGCCCGGCGATCAGGTTCACCAGGCTGATGTGGTCCACCCGGATGAACCTCCGGCCCACGGCATAGGAGAGGCCGGAGACCTTGTAGACGACGACCATCGGGGTCTCCAGGAGCGCCGTTTCCAGTGTGGCCGTTCCCGACGCGACCATGGCCGCGTCGGAGACGGCGATGACGTCGTAGATCTCGTCCGGAATGACGTTGACCCGGACGGGAAACTGCCGGAGGATATCCCGGACAAAATCGGGGGCGAGCGTTCCGGCGAGCGGGAGAACGAACTGGAGCGGGGAGATCTTCTCCGTCAGTATCCGGCAGGCGCGGAGCATCTCCGGCAGGAGCCTCACCACCTCGGACTTCCGGCTCCCGGAGAGGATGGCGACCGTAATCGCCTCGTCCCGCAGGCCAAAACATTTCAGTGCCTCGTCCCGCGGATATTTTCTTCGGACCTCGTCCAGCAGCGGATGGCCGACAAAGGTGACGTCCACGCCGGCCTTCCGGTAAAATTCCTCTTCAAAAGGGAGGATCACCGCCATTCGGTCCACGGCATTCCGGATGATGTCGATCCGATCCTTCCGCCAGGCCCATACCTGGGGGCTGATGTAGTAGAGGACCTTGATCCCGCGCCTCCGGGCGGCGCGCGCGAGCGGGAGGTTGAAGTCCGGATAGTCGATCAGGATCACGAGCTCCGGCGGCCTCTTCGCAAGCGAGCTCTTAAGGCGGCGCATCACCCGGAGGATCATCCCGAGTTTGAAGACCACCTCCGTGAGCCCCACCACGGCCATGTCGGCGGCATCGGCCAGGAGTTCCACCCCCGCTGCCTGCATCTTTTTCCCCCCCACGCCGTAGAAGGAGAGGTCCGGATCGATCTCATGCATGGCCCGGACGAGGTTCCCGCCGTGCAGATCTCCGGAGGCCTCTCCGGCGACGATCATGACCCTCCGCGCGTTCACGGCTGTATCCGTCCTTCCCCGGGTGATCCGTCAAGGAGAGGCGCCCGTTCCCGGTTTCGGACGATCGCGTCGTTGATGCGCAGGGCCAGCTCCAGCGCGTCGCGACCTTCGCTGCCGGAGACCGGCGGGGGTGTCCGGTCCGCCACGGCCCGGACGAAGGAGCGGATCTCCTCCTCCAGCGGGTCCGCCGCTTTGATCTCCACGGGATTTTCCGTAATCTCTATCCGGCCACCGGGGCCGATTCGCCGGCTCAGCGAAACGAGCTCCCGCTTGTTGAAATCTACGGCATGGTACCCCTCGACCCCGAAGAACCGGATCTTCTGCAGGATCTTTCCCGTGACCCGGCTCGCGGTGATGTTCGCCACGCAGCCGCTCGCGAAGGTCAGGCGGGCGTTGGCGATGTCCACCTTGTCGGAGAGAACCGAAACCCCGACGGCGTCCACGGTCGAAACCGGGGAGCGGACGAAATGGAGGATGATGTCGAGGTCGTGAACCATCAGGTCGAGGATGACGTCCACATCCGTGCCCCGTTCGAAGAAGGGGTGGAGGCGGTGGGATTCGATGAAGAGCGGCCTCCCCATCAGGGTCCGGAGGGCCACGACGGCCGGGTTGAACCGCTCGACGAAGCCGATCTGGAAGACCAGCCTTTTTGCCCCGGCCAGCGCGATCAGTTCGTCCGCCTCGGCGAGCGTAGTGGCGATCGGTTTCTCCAGCAGGACGTCCACGCCGGCCTTCAGGAAGAGCGAGGCGACCTCGTGGTGGAGGCCGGTCGGCACGGCGATCGAGACGGCGTCGACCTTTCCCAGAAGTCCGCGGTAGTCCGTCAAAACCTCGCAGTCGCAGCCGTCGGCGGCCTTCCGGGCGTTCTCCTCCACAAGGTCGGCGACGCCGGCAACACGGCATTCCGGTATTTTCCGGTATTTCTGGAGGTGGTAGCGGCCCAGATGGCCCATCCCGACCACGCCGATTCTGATCATTTTCATAGGTTCCATCATAAATAGGGACAGCGCCCTATTATTTCCGGAAATAATAGGGCGCTGTCCCTATTTACCGGCATATTCCCCTTTCCGACGTCCGGATGAAATCGAGGAACTGCCGCACCTCAGGCAGCCCCTCCACCTCCTCTTCGACCTTCCGGATGGCGGCGGCGAGGAGCAGCGAGGAACGGAAAACGATCCGGTAGGCCGCCTTGAGGGCCCCGATCGTCTCTTCGGTGAATCCCCGCCGTTTCAGACCGATCATATTGAGACCGAAGAGCTTCGCGAAGTTGCCGGAGGCCATGACGAAGGGGGGGATGTCCTTGGTTACCGCCGAGGCGCCGCCGATGATGCAGTGGGCGCCGATCCGGGTGAACTGATGAACCCCCGTCAGGCCGCCGATGATCGCGTGATCCTCCACGTGGATGTGGCCCGCGAGATTCGCCGCATTGGCCATGACGATGTGGTTGCCCAGTTTGCAGTTGTGGGCGACATGACAGTAGGCCATCAGCAGGTTGTGGTCGCCGATCATCGTGACGCCGATGTCATGGACGGTGGAGCGGTTGATCGTGACATACTCCCGGATCGTGTTGTGGCTGCCGATGACGACCCGCGTCGCCTCTCCCCGGAATTTCAGATCCTGGGGAGCGCCGCCGATCGAGGCAAACTGGGCGATCCGGTTGTCCTCGCCGATGTCGGTATGGGTTTCGATGACCACATGGGGGCCGATTTTCGTGTTCTTCCCGATATGGACGTCGGGGCCGATGATGCTGTACGGCCCGACATCGACCCCGTCCGCAAGCGTCGCGTCCGGGGAGATGATGGCCGTAAGGTGGATGTTCATCACTTCTCCTTTGACGGCTTCGTAAAAAGGCCGGATGCTGCGTTACGCTTCCTCCTTCGTCGTTGCGGCGTACGCCAAAGTACGCCTCACTCCTCAGGAGTCGCGCGCCTTGCCTGCGGCCTTTTTACGAAGCCGTCCCATTTTCAAGACTTTTTTTACGAGGCTTCTCCTTTGTCCCTTTTTCCTCCAGGGCCGCCACCCGGCGCTGAAGGGCGGCAAGCGCCGCGCGCATCTCCGGGAGTTTCGGGAGACAGGCCTCCATTTTCAGCCACTCCCGATGGGGCATGTGGGGTGTCCCGGCGACGATCTGTCCCGCCGGGACGTCCTTGTGGATCCCGGCCCGGGCGGCCGCCATGACGTGATCCCCGATCCGGATGTGGCCGACGATCCCGGCCTGGCCGCCGATCATGACCCCATTTCCCAACTGCGTGCTTCCCGAGATGCCGACCTGGGCGACGATCACGGAACAGGCCCCGATCACAACATTGTGGGCGATCTGGACGAGGTTGTCGATCTTCACCCCCCTCTGGATCCAGGTCCGTCCGAGGGTCCCGCGGTCGATCGTCGTATTTGCGCCGATCTCCACGTCGTCGTCGATCTGGACGTGGCCGACCTGCGGGATCTTCCGGTTTTCCCGGCCGGGAAGGGCGAAACCGAAGCCGTCGCTGCCGATGACGACCCCGGCATGGAGAACAACCCGTCGGCCGATCCGGCACCGCCGGTAGACGGTGACGCCGGGATAGAGTATGGAGGCCTCGCCGACGGAAGCGTCCCGGCCGATAAAGACCCCCGGATAGAGCACGGCCTTTTTCTCGACGCGCGCCCCGCGGCAGACGTGGACGCCGGGATAGACCACGGCCTCCGGTGAAACGTCGGCTCCCGCTTCGATGGTTGCATCTTTGTGGATTCCCGCCGTCTCCTCCTCTTCGGGGTAATAGAGATCGAGAAGCCGGCCCAGCGCGGCGTAGGGATCCGCCACCGTCAGCAGGGTTTTCCCCGCGCAGGCGGTTCCCGGTGCTACCAGGATCGCACTGGCGTCGGTGGTCTCCATCCGTTTCCGGTATTTCGGGTTGGCGACGAAGGTCAGATCCCCGGGGCCGGCCTCATCGATCCCCTGGATCTGTTCGATCACGACCCCGCCGTCGCCGCTGACGCTGCCGTCCAGAAACGAAGCGATCTCGCTGAGTGTTTTCTTCAATTCTTCATCACTTCTTCGGTTTGTATGTCTTGTTGAATTCGTCAATGACCCGTTTCGTTATGTCGTTTTCCTTTGCGTGATAGACAATAGGAACCTGACTGATATCGACGATCATGCCGTATTTTTCCTTCTCACCGATGGACTGGACCAGCTTCAGGATATCGGGGATCATCTTCTTCAAAATTTCCTGCTCCTTCGCCTGGAGTTCCTCGTTGGAGTCCTTGACCAGGAGCTGATAGTCCCGGAATTTCTTCTGGTAGGCGATCTCTTTCTCCTTCAAGGCATCTTCCTTGAGGAGCGGACGCTGCTTTTCGAGCTCATCCTTGAGTTTCGTCAGTTCGTTTTCCCTCTCCTTGATGATGGCCTTCGTCTTATCGACTGACTTCTTTATATCGTCGGTCTCTTTCTTGCCGGCATTGGAAGTGACCATGACTTCCTGGACATTTACGAACCCCGTTTTTTCCGCCGCCGCGGCGGGAGAGGCCGCGAAGGCAAGAGCCAGAATCAAAATAGCCGCAACGAACCATCCATATCTTTTCATGAAATATTTCCCCTTTCCTGTTGGTATATCATTAAGGAAGGCAACAGCAGCCTTCCGATTTTCTACATGAACATCCCGATCGAGAATTCCCACCGGCTCGCGGCTTCATCTTCCTTCCGGTCGAGGACGTAGCCCCACTCCAGACGCAGCGGTCCGATCGGCGAATACCAGCGGATGCCTACCCCCGCCGTTTTCCTCATGTCTTCGAGATGATAGCCGGTGTTCCAGGTGTTGCCGGTATCGAAGAAGAGGACCCCCTTCATCCCGGCGTTCTTGATCAGCGGGAAGATGTAATCGAAGTTGAAGTTCAGCATCGTGAGACCCCCGATGACGTCTCCCGTCGCGGGATCTTTCGGTCCTACTTCCCGGAGTCCCCGCAACGAATTAATTCCCCCCAGATAGTACCTTTCAAAGATCGGCACATCTTTCCCCTCGTTGGCGCGGATCGCGCCCATCCGTCCGCGGGCGCCGATGACCGTGTCCAGCGGAAGGGGGAAGAACCAGGCGGAGGTCGCCCCGTACCGGGTATAGCTGACATCGCCCTGCAGGGGGCCGCCGGTGTATTCCACCGAGGCGCTGTTCTTCGATCCGGTGGAGGGAAACATCACATCATTCGTCGAGTCCCGTGTCAAGGAGAAGGTGACGCCGCTGCTCGTCGTCTGCCCCGCCTGTTTCTTGATGTAGTAAGAGGCGGCGTCCTTGATGTCCTTCACATTGTCCAGCGACAGGCGGTATCCGACATAGCCGGTCACGTACGGCCAGAGGGGGTATCCGAAGGTGGAACCGAAGCCCTTGGAGTCGAGGTTGTAGGAGTCGTATTCGCGGTAGAGGTTCCAGATGTCGAATTTGCTCCAGAGGGGCATGTCGAAGAGCCAGGGCTCCGTGAAGGAGATGTCGTAGAGCTGGGAGCGGGAACCGAGGCTCGCCTTGAGGCTCAGGATCTGGCCGCGTCCGAAAAGGTTTTGCTGGGAGACCTGGGCCGAAACGACCCCATGGTCCAGCGCGCTGTAGCCGGCGCCGAGGCTGAATATCCCCGTCGGTTTCTCCTTGACGCGGATGTTCACGTCCGTCAGGGTCTCATCGGGACCCTTCTCGCTCTGGAAATCGATCTCCTCAAAATAGCGAAGCTGGTTCAGGGCCATGTAGCTTTTCTTGAGCTTGGTCCGGTTGTAGAGATCGCCCTCCACCACGGAGAGCTGACGGCGGATCACCTTGTCCCGCGTCTTGCTGTTGCCGGTGATGTTGATCCGGTTGAAATAGACCAGATTCCCCTTCTTGATTTCGTATGTCACATCGACGGTCAGGTTTTTCTCCTGCGCTTCGGTTCGGGGAACGACGTCGGCGCCGGCATAGCCTTCGTCGTTGCACGCCTGCGTCAGCGCATCCATGTCCTTCATGATCGCTTCACGGTCGTAGAAGTCCTTCTTCCGGATCTGGAGCTTTGCGAGCAGCTCCGCCCGGGGGGTTGCCAGTTCGTCTCCGGAGATCGCGACCTTGCCGACGCGGAACTGCTTCCCCTCCGAGACCGGAATTTTAATCCGGATCCCGTCGCGGTCGTATGTGATGACCGGCTCGCCGATCTGGGCGTTGATGAAGCCGTTGTTCAGGTAGAAGGCGTTCAGTTTGCCCACGTCCTGTTTGAGCTGGTCCTTTTTAAGGAGGCCGGAGTCGGTGAAAAAGTGGAAGATGCCCCATTCGTTGGTGGTCATCATGTTCTTCAGTTCCTTCGTGGTGAAGGCCCGGTTGCCCTCGAAGCTGATGCCGCGGATAAAGAGTTTCTCGTTTTCGACGATGGTGATGACGACGTGGATGTCCCGTTCGCCTCCCTTTTCGATTGCGTAACCGATCTCGGCGTTGTAGAACCCCTTGCCATCATAGAGGGTCTTGATCTTTTCCATGTCGGCCTTGAGCTTTTCGGGGTTGACGGTCTGCCGGTTGCGGACGCTCATCGCGCCTTCGATGTCGTCCCGCTTCACCGCCTTGTTGCCCTTGATCAGGATCTCGGTGATCATCGGTTTTTCTTCCACAACGAAAGTGATCGCCTTCCCCTCGGCAACCTCCGCCACCTCAGCGGTGACGTCATCGAAATAACCCATTTTGTAGATGGCCTTGATGTCGGCGGAAAGATCCGCATCGGTAAAGATGTTGCCGGGTGCGCTCTTCAGGACCTGCTGGATGGCGCTGGCTTCGATCTTGCGGTTGCCCTTGAACTCGATGCGGGCGATCCTCTCCTCGGCGGCGATCCGGAGGAGGATGTCCGTCCGGAGCTGGGCCAGAATGGCGCCCAGGTTCTCCCGGCCGCGGCCCTGAACGAACACGCCCGGCAGCACCTTCTCCTCGCGGAGATCGATCAGTCTGGCATCGACGCTGATCCGGTCTCCAAACTCGGAAACGCTTCCCGAAACGGCATAGAGGGCGCCGGCCTTTTTCCCCACCTCGATGACCAGGGCGTCGTTGATCCGTTTCCCTTCCGTACCGGCGTTGATCCGTTCCCGCTCGACCAGACGGATGTTTTTCGATTTCTGCAGTTCTGTAACGACTTCCCGATAAAGGATCTCCTGGAGTTCGGCGGCCCTCTGCAGGGAGGTACTGTGGACCTCAAACGGGAAGAGAGCGACCAACTTGATGTTTTCTGCTGCCGTCCCCGGAATGGGTCTGAGGAGAATCATGATCAGAAACGTTGCGATGCATGCAAAGGGCAGCTTTTTATTCACGGGTATAAATCCTTCCGTCGCGCAGACCGATGCGATGGGACATCCGATCGGCGAGTGATGGGTTGTGCGTGACCACGATCAGCGTGATCCGTTTGGTCCGGTTCAACGAAATCAGCATGTCTTCTATCCTTTTTCCGGTTTCCGTGTCAAGGTTTCCCGTGGGCTCATCCGCGAGGAGGATCTCCGGTTCGAGAATGAGCGCCCGGGCAAGGGCTACCCGTTGTTGTTCCCCGCCGGAGAGCTCACCGGGTTTATGGGTCATCCTGTCACCCAGCCCCATCTCGCCGAGAATGGCCTCCGCGCGCCGTATTGATTCGCGTTTCGGTATCCGCTGGATCAGGGCGGGCATCATCGCATTTTCCAACGCGGTGAATTCGGGCAGCAGGTTGTGAAACTGGAAGACGAAGCCGATCTTCCGGTTCCGGAAGGCAGAAAGCCGCTTCTCCGGCCAGGTGAAGACATCGACACCGTCAAAGAGTACGGCGCCGGAGGTCGGATGATCAAGCGTGCCGATAATGTGGATCAGCGTGCTCTTCCCCGCGCCGGAGACCCCGACGACGGCCAGCGATTGTCCTACGGCAATCTCAAAATCAAGCCCCTTGAGGACCTCGATCCGATGACCGTCCTTGATGAAGGTTTTCTGAAGATTGTTGATTTGAATCATAAAATCATGTGAGGCGTGAGACGTGAGGCGTTAGGTGTGAGGCGTTAGGCGTTAAAACCTCCTCGCTCCTCACCCCTTACTCCTTACCCTTTACCCCTTACCCCTTTCTCCTCTGTCCTCATTCATAGCGCAGCGCCTCCGCCGGGTCGAGGCGCGACGCCCGCCAGGAGGGGTAGATCGTCGAAAGAAAACTGATCAGAAGCGTTCCCATGATGATGATTCCGACATCGCCGAAGTTGACCTGCGAGGGGAGCTCGCTCAGATAATAGACGTCGCCCGGGAGGATCTTGAAGCCGAAGAGCTTCTCCACGAAACGGGAGAGAGCCTCCAGATTGAAGGCGACCGCCAGTCCCGCGAGAGAGCCGAGGAAGGTGCCGATCGCCCCGACGATGATCCCCTGAAAGATAAAGATCTTCATGATCCCGGCCCGGGTGGCGCCCATCGTCTTCAAGATCGCGATGTCCTTGTTCTTTTCCATCACGATCATAATCAGCGCGCTGATGATGTTGAAGGCCGCGACGAGGACGATCAGGGACAGGATGATGAACATGACCCGCTTTTCCAGTTTCAGCGCCGAGAAGAGGTTTCGGTTCATCTCCATCCAGTTCCGGCCCCAGTAGGGGAACCCCAGCTTCATCTCGATCTGCTTTGCGATCCGATCGGCCCGGTAGATGTCGTCGACCCGGATCTCGATCCCGGTGACCAGGTCTCCCATGTTCAGGAACTCCTGACAGTTCTTGAGCGAAATGTAGGCGAGCGTCGAGTCGTACTCGAAGAATCCGGATTCGAAGATGCCGACCACGAGGAAGGACTTCATCCGCGGAACCATGCCCATCGGCGTGCTGACCCCGGAGGGGGAGACGACGTGGACCGTTTCAAAGAGAAAAGCCCCGAGGTTTTTCGCCAGCTCCCGACCGATGATGATTCCCGGAACGCCGGACAACTCCGGCTTAAGACCCGGAATTTTCCGCTCCCCCTCCCCGAGATAGTCGAGCTTTCCCTCCCGGATTTTGCCCAGGTTGATCACCTTCATCGCATCATCCAGCGAGAGACCGCGGAGGACGATGCCGGTGACGCTGCCGCCGTTTTTCAGCATCGCCTGGCTGTAGATGAAGGGGGTGGCGGCGACAACGCCGGGGACCTGGGCGACCTCCCGCATGACCCGGGGATGGTTCCGCATCGCGCCGCCGTGTTCCATCAGGATGATGTGGGAATTGATCCCCAGGATCTTGTTGCGCAGGTCGGTCTCGAAGCCGTTCATGACCGCCAGAACGATGATCAGCGCCGCAACGCCGAGAAATATCCCGGCGATCGAGATAAAGGTGACGATCGAAACGAACACCTGTTTCCGTTTTGCTCTCAGGTAGCGAAGGCTGATGAACAATTCATAGGAGGTCATTGATGGATGCTCTCGTAATAAGGCTCAATCGTTGTCATGGGGACACCTTGCTGCAAGGTGTCCCCAGTCGTCCCTTGTTCGCAGAAGCGGAAAGAGGATCACGTCCCTAATCGAAGCGGAGTCGGTCAGCAGCATGACGAGCCGGTCGATTCCGATCCCTTCGCCGGCGGTCGGCGGCATCCCGCACTCGAGGGCGCCGATGTAATCCTCATCCATCTCGTGGGCCTCCAGATTGCCGTCCTCCCTTTCCTTAAGCTGCATCTCGAACCTCCCGCGCTGGTCAACGGGGTCGTTCAACTCGGAGAAGGCGTTCGCGATCTCCTTCCCGCAGATATAGAGTTCGAAGCGGTCGGCCAGCGTCCGCTCCTGCGCGTTTCTGCGGGAGAGGGGCGAGACGTCGATGGGGTAATGGGTGACGAAAGTCGGCTGAATGAGGTTCTGCTCCACCGTTTTATCGAAGATTGCCATCAGTACCTTGCCTGGCGGGTCGCTCTGCTTCACCTCGATTCCGAGCTTTCGGGCAAGGTCGGCCATTCGGCCGGCGTCGTCGAGGAGGGCGGTTTCCACGCCGCCGATCTTAACTACGGCATCGCGGACCGTGAGCCGCCGCCAGGGGGGGGTCAGATCGATCTCCTTTCCCTGATAACTGAACTTGGGTGAATCAAAGAGCTCCCGGACGATGTGGACGAAGAGTTCCTCCGTCATGGCCATCAGGTCTTCGTAGGTGGCATAAGCCTGATAGAACTCCATCATCGTGAATTCGGGATTATGGAAGGCGGAGATCCCTTCGTTCCGGAAGTTTCGGTTGATCTCGAAGACCCGTTCCAGGCCTCCGGTGATCAGGCGCTTCAGGTAGAGCTCGGGGGCGATCCTAAGAGAGAGGTTCATCCCGAGTGCGTTGTGAAAGGTCTTGAAGGGGCGGGCGACGGCGCCGCCGGCCCTCGGTTGCATCATCGGGGTTTCCACCTCCAGGAACTCCCTCTCCTCCATGAACCGGCGGATCAGGCTGATGATCCGGCTCCGCTGGTGAAACACCTTGCGGACCTCGGGGTTAACGATCAGGTCGAGGTGGCGCTGGCGGTAGCGGATCTCGACGTCCGTCAGGCCGTGCCACTTTTCGGGCAGCGGCCGAAGCGATTTGGCCAGCAGCCTGAGACCGTTCTCCTCCACGTCGATCGTCAGTTCCCCGGTCCGGGTCTTGAAGATTCGTCCGGCAATCCAGATTATATCGCCGATATCGAGCCGTTTGAACAGCGAAAATGTCTTTTCACCCAGCTGGTTCTTCCGGAGGAAGGCCTGGAGACGCCCCTTGCGGTCCTGGATGCTGATGAAGGCGCCTTTGCCGAAGTCGCGGACGGCCATCAGGCGGCCTGCAAGCGTGAAGCGCTCGGTGATCTTTTCGATCTCTTCGGGGGCCATCGGACCGAATCGTTCACTTACCGAGGCCGTAGTATCCCCGACCCGGGCGTCGTTGGGGTAGAGGTCGATCCCGTCGGCCTTCAGGGATTCGATCTTTTCCCGGCGTTTTTTCAGAAGTTCACTCTCTTCTTCCATAAATCCTCTGCGTGGTCCGTTTTGTTATAAAGTGGATTTGACTATATTTTTTTTCCGCATTAGTCAAGCACGAATTGAACCCGACGGCCGTGGATGCGGGTGAAAGTCGCTGTCTTCGGGGCGCCCCGAAGCCTCGTCATCAAAGGCCGCCGGGAGGAGGTGAGGGAGGAGGGGGCGTCCCCAAATTTCATGTTGCGGTAGGCGGATGACTTGTGTATGATCCAACCATCATGCATAACGTTTCAGTATAAGGAGGAGAAGATGATCAACAAGGCGATCCTGGTAGGCAGGCTGGGGGCGGATCCTGAGGTGAGGTACACGCCCGATGGGGCGATGGTGACCAATTTCCGGATAGCGACGGATGAGCAGTGGAAGGATAAGAGCGGCGAGAGGGTGCAGAAGACCGAGTGGCACAAGATCGTCACCTTCGGGAAACTGGCCGAGATCTGTGGAAAATACCTGGTCAAAGGAAAGCTGATTTATCTGGAGGGGCGCATCCAGACCAGGGCCTGGGACGACAAGGAGGGCGTCAAGCGCTATTCCACCGAGATCGTTGCATCCAGCATGCAGATGCTCGACTCGAAGGGCCAGAAGGGCGCAGATGCATCCCCGGAAGAACCCCCGCTTCCCCATCCCGGCGTGGATGGGCCTCTGCCTGAGGAGGACGTTCCCTTTTAGACGGCTTCAGGGCTTCTTTTCGTCGGACTTCTTCTCGGCGCCCGGTGTGATATCGATTTCGTTCGGCTCACGGGTGGCCTTCTTGAAATTCTTAATACCCCGGCCAAGCGCGCTGCCGATCTCGGGGAGTTTTCCGGCGCCGAAGACGATCAGGATGATCACCAGGATGATCAGCAATTCAGGAATGCCTATTCCAAACATATTCTTTCACCCGCTTTCTTTCTTTTCATGGGATCGATTGTAGATGATCTCCCGTGCAATGTCAAACCGGAACTTCTTCAGGGGTTCTTTCTGTCGGCGGCCTTCTCCGGCAGACGCATGTGGATCACTTGTCCGGACTTTCCCGGGCTTCCCAGAGGCTTTCCCTGGAAGGTGAGATGGATTCCCCCCGCATTGCCTATGTCTAACTGGAAATAATCGGAGGCCGTCCGCTCGATTTTGTCTCCCGGCTTGAGGAGGGCCTCGTAGGCGGGATTCCGGTCCGCGGTGATCCGGATCCATGTCCACTCGCGGGCCTCGATCACGAGTTCGTACATCTTTCCCGCAGCAGCCGGCGACTGGAAGGCCGCGCCCGGGGAGGCCGGAACCGCTGCCGTTGAAGCAGGCTCGGAGATGACCGGCGCCGGGGAAGGTGAGCCCGTGACCGGCGGGGATGAAGCCGGTTTCCCAGCCTGGTCATAGAGGAAAAGGGCAGAGACCAAGGCGCCGGCGATGATAACGGCGGCAAGGCTTGCGAAGAGGAACCGATTACGCCCGCCGGTTTCCGGCCAGGGTTTCCGAATCTCCGTCTCCCTGACGGTTGGTTTCAGGCTCTCCTGATACTTTTCATAGCGGTCGATGATCGGCTTTTCGTCTATTCCCACCGTCCGGGCGTATTTCCGGATGAAATCCCTCGCGTACACGGGAGGCGGGAGGCGATTGAACTCGCCGCTCTCCACCGCTGCGAGGTAGATGAGACTGACCCTTGTCGTCTCGAAGATATCCGGCAAGGATAGTCCGCCGGCCTCACGCAGGGCCTTCAAATTCGGGACGGTCTCCTGCGCAGGTGATGCGCTCTCCTCTGCCGGCATGTCATTGTTTTCGTCCATTGCATCCGATCCTCATCTAAATGGCGGATAATGCTAACACCATTTCAGCCGCAGTGCAACAGAAACATGAAGGATTTGCTGCAGCGGGCTGCGTGGCGGGACAGTTTCTTCTGGATATTTATCCCCTTTTATGCTGGTATAGCCGCCCAAGTAGAATGCCGTCTTCATCGGGACAGGGATCTTTTCCCGGTTCTGCGGATGGTGGGCGATAAACTCCCAAGGGGACACCTTGCAGTAAGGTGTCCCCTTGACAACGGATGACGATGGACGCGTGCAGAACATTGATCGAGGCGGTGGCTCGCGAAGCGGGGGCTCTCCTGTTCGAGAAGCTCCATGACTGCCATATCGTCCAATACAAAGGAGAGAGCAACCTTGTCACGGAGGCGGATCGCCTCTCCGAAGCGCTGATTGTGGAGCGGATCAACCGGGAATTTCCCGGGCACGACATCCTGACGGAAGAGTCCCCGGAAACTGCAAACGGCTCCAGTTTCCGCTGGATCATCGATCCGCTCGACGGGACGACGAATTACGCCCACGGCTATCCGGTCTTTTGCGTCTCCATTGCGCTGGAGGTAAAAGGGGTGATCATGCTCGGCGCCGTCTATAACCCCATGCTCGACGAGCTCTTTACGGCGGAGAGGGGGTCAGGCGCCTTCCTGAACGGCCGTCGTCTGACCGTATCCCGGGCGGAGAATCTCTCCCGCAGTTTGCTGGCGACCGGTTTCCCTTACGATATCCGCGAGGACCGGAACAACAACATAAATTATTTCGAGGTGATGGCTTTGAGCGCCCAGGCGGTCCGGCGGGCGGGTTCGGCCGCCCTGGATCTGGCCTATATCGCGGCGGGCCGGTTCGACGGCTTCTGGGAGCTGAAGCTGGCGCCCTGGGACACAGCGGCCGGCTGGCTCCTTGTCGAAGAGGCCGGGGGGTGTGTGACCGACCTCCGCGGCGATCCGTATCATCTCCATTCCAAGGATATGCTCGCCTCCAATGGCCTCATCCACGCCGAAATGGCCCGCATCCTCGCCGTGACCGATCCCCTCTTCACCCCCTGAGGCTTTTACCGGGGAACGCGTTCGCCGCTGCGTATTTCCCAAGTGTTCCCGTCTTTCCGGTTCGATTGGGAACAGGAGTGGCAGCAGAGGCCGTGTTTAATCGGCGGTCAGCTCCTGATAGAGCCTGCGGCCGATCGTTAGGCCGCGGTCGATGAAATCGGGGCCGTATTCGCGCCCCGATGCCGTCCGAAAACTATCCCGGATCTTCCGTATCCCATCGAGACCGGCGAGAAATCGGGGCAGCAGCGTCTGCAGCGGAACCCCGCTGGGGATGATCATCGCCCAGATGGTTTCCGTGAAGTTATCCGGCCCCCAACGGAATTTGTCCGCATCGTAGAGCGCATCGGAGAGAAGCCGCTCCGTGGGGCCGGCATCGGTGCGAAAGGGCCGGAACGCCTCATGGCTGCGGATGGCCCCGGTGATGGCTGCGCACTCTTCATCGCTGAGCGGGAAGGAGGCTAGAATCCCGGCCGCTTCGTCCGCGCCCCGTTCGGCGTGGTTCTTCTTCGACCGCTGGATGTCGTGGAGGAGGCCGGCCAAGTGGGCGAGGAGGACAAGCCGCCGGACGCGTGCATCAGCAGGCGCCCCCCACTCTTCGATCAGGACCAGCGCGCCGACATCGATGGCCACCTTCCGGACGTGCGTGAGGCCGTGGCCGGGATAATCCCCCCGTTTCCCGACGATCCTCAGCGCCTCTTCGACCAGCGGTTCGTCGGCGAACCATTCCCGGGACAGGGCCACCTCCGCTTCCCGCTCGATATAGAAACGGGGCGTTCCGACCTCGGCGGCAATCTTCCGGGAGAGGTCGATGGCCCTGGGGTATTCCTGATCCGGCAATCGTTTCACCTCCGGTCCTCCCGCGGCGCGTCCATTATACGCCCGATCGGACCGTTATTGTATCCATATTTCGTGGGCGCATTACCAGGGGATCGGACCGAACATGCGCCGCTATCCCGAGAAGATTCCTCCCAGGATGTATCCCGCCGCAATAAGCGCCTGGATCAGCAATACCAGTTGGACGTTCTTCATCATGACCGGCAGGAAGAGCTCCATCTCGTCATACCGGAACGACCCTTTGATCACCTGCAGGGCGATGGGCAGCGTCAGCAGGGCCAGAAGTGCAAATACGGGCATGTAATGCAGCATCACCGCCCCGACGATCCAGAGATAGACCAGCAGGACAAACAGGGAGAAAACGACGGCCGCCCTCTTTTTGCCGAAAACGATCGGCAGTGTCCGCCTTTTGACTGTGATATCCGCCTCGACGTCCGGGAACTCGTTGAGCAGAAGCAGATTGTGCACCAGAAAATAGGACGGCATCGAGGCGATCAGGGCGGTCAGCGTGTATTCGCCGGTTTGGACAAAATAGGCGCCCATCACGGGCAGGGTGCCCAGGCCCAGACCCGGCGACCATTCGGGATAGCCCATCTTGAGGATGAAGGGGGTGTACAGGACGATCAGGAGCGTGGCGAGTACCAGCAGCGGCACGAGCATCCACCCCTTCTCCAGGGTGAAGAAGACGCCGATCGGAATGATGACGACGAAGCAGGCGATGCCCAGCCGCATGGCTTCCTGCAACGTCAGCAGGCCTCTGGGGATGGCGCCGCTGCCCCCGCTGAACGGCGTCCGGCGGGTTTTGTAATCCAGACCGCTCCGGCAGTCAAAATACTCGTTGAAAATGTTGACCGCCGCATGGGCGACCAGCAACCCGAACGTCGCCAAGAGCGCGTACCCCATGTCAAACGGCGTTCCGAACCGTCTCGATTCGTACCAGGCCACAGCGGCCCCGAGAATTCCCAGGATCAAAGCCAGGATCAGAAAGGGGACGCGAATGACGGTGACGATACCCTTGAATTTCATCAAATCTCCTGTCCGCCGTCCCGTGCGCCGTGCCGGGTCTTCCCATGCGATCACGCCCGGACACATCATCCACCGCCGCCGAAGCGGTCCGTGACGGTCTTTCTAAAGCGGCATCTCAGTCCCTTAAGGACACCCCTAACAAGCGGTTGGATTGTCCGACACGGGCCCTCTTTTGTCAAGGGAATGTCGCGGAAAATTCGCAGCCTCAGCCCCTGCCGACAAAGGGCATCTTGGTCGCCATGATCGTCATGAACTGCACGTTGACATCGATCGGCAGGCCGGCCATGTGAACAATGGCGTCGGCGACATGCTGCACGTCCATCATTGCTTCGGGCGCACTTTCGCCGTTCGCCTGCTTCACGCTCGTGACGATGCGCGCCGAAAGTTCGGTCAGCGCGTTGCCGATGTCGATCTGGCCGCACGCGATGTCGTACTTCCTGCCGTCGAGCGAGATGCTCTTGGTCAGCCCGGTGACCCCGTGCTTGGTCGCAGTGTAAGGTACGGAGTCCGGCCGCGGCGCGTGGGCAGAGATCGACCCGTTGTTGATGATGCGACCTCCGCGCGGCGCCTGGCTTTTCATCATCCTAAAGGCCTCCTGCGCGCAGAGGAACATGCCCGTGAGGTTGGTGTCCACCACCGATTTCCATTGTTCATAGGTGAGATTTTCGAACGGGATCCCGGGTGCATTGACGCCGGCGTTGTTGAACAACAGATCGACGCGTCCGAACGCCTCTTTCGTTTTTTGAAAAAGCATCTGTACGGATTCGGGATTGCCGACGTCGGCGGAAACGGCCAGCGCACGTGGGCCCGCCCCCGATTCCGCAGCCGTTTTTTCCAGCAGTTCCGCGCGGCGTCCGACCAACACAACGCGGTATTCCTCCTTCAACAGCGCAAGCGCCGCTGCCTTGCCGATTCCCGTTCCCGCGCCGGTTACGACGGCGACCTTCCGGTTTGAGTCCATGATTCCTCCTTGCGACTTTATGATAACAGACCGCTTTTGCGGCTTGAAAACCTACTATGTCCGACAACGGGAGTCAAAGAAATAATGGCCTGAGTTATGGGTTGTCCTTGCCTTTCTTATCGGTTGTCGCTACAATCCCGCCGCAGAAAGGAAATTCGATATATGACACAGATTGCCCCATCCCTTCCCTCTGATTTCATCCGGGACATCATCGACGACGACATGAAAACCGGCAAGCACCGGGGGCGCGTGGCCACGCGCTTTCCGCCCGAACCGAACGGCTACCCCCATATCGGACACGCGAAATCGATCTGCCTCAATTTCGGGATCGCCGCCCAGTACGGCGGAACCTGCAACCTGCGCATGGACGACACCGACCCCAGCGGGGAGAGCATGGAATACGTCGAGTCGATCATCCGGGACGTGAAATGGCTGGGGTTCGACTGGAGGGATCGCCTCTACTACGCCTCCGGTTACTATGAAAAGCTCTATCAGTACGCCCTCCAGCTCATCCGGAAAGGTCTGGCCTACGTCTGCGACCTGAACGCGGACGAGATCCGGGAGTACCGGGGCACCCTGACCGAGCCGGGGAGGGAGAGCCCCTTCCGCAACCGAACGGTTGCGGAGAACCTGGACCTCTTCGAGCGGATGCGGGCCGGGGAGTTTGCGGATGGGATGCGCGTACTTCGGGCGAAGATCGACATGGCCTCCCCGAACATCACGCTGCGCGATCCGATCATCTACCGGATCAAGAAGGTGAGCCATTACCGGACCGGCGACGCGTGGTGCATCTATCCGATGTACGACTTCGCCCATGGCCTCTCCGACTTCATCGAGGGGATCACCCATTCGATCTGCACGCTGGAGTTCGAGAACAACCGGCCGCTGTATGACTGGCTCCTGGACCGGCTGGTCGAGGGGCCGCGTCCGCGGCAGATCGAATTCGCCCGCCTGAACCTGAGCTACACGGTGATGAGCAAGCGCAAGCTGCTGGAGCTGGTGGAGAACGGGGTTGTTATCGGCTGGGACGACCCGCGGATGCCGACGCTTTCGGGGATGCGCCGCAGGGGGTTCACCCCGGAGGCGATCCGGAAATTCTGCGAAAGGATCGGCGTCTCGAAGAACGACAGCCTGATCGACATGGCGCTTTTAGAGAACTGCGTCCGGGACGACCTGAACGAGAAGGCGCTCCGCGTGATGGCCGTTCTCCGGCCGCTCCGCGTCGTGATCGACAACTATCCGGAGGGGCAGGTCGAGATGTTCGACTGCCCCTATCACCCCCAAAACGCCGAGATGGGTTCCCGGAAGGTCCCCTTCTCCCGTGAACTGTTCATCGAGCAGGAGGACTTCATGGAGATTCCGCCGAAGAAGTTCTTCCGGCTCGCCCCCGGCAGGGAGGTGCGCCTCCGCTACGGGTACTTCATCCGTTGCGTCGATATCGTGAAAGATCCGGCCACCGGCGAGGTTGTCGAGGTGCACTGTACCTACGATCCGGAGACGCGCAGCGGATTCGCCCCGGACGGCCGGAAGGTCGATGCGACGCTCCACTGGGTGTCGGCGGCCCATGCCGTTCCGGCCGAGGTGAGGCTCTACGACCGCCTCTTTCTCGTTCCGGACGCGCTGTCGGAAGAGGGCGATTTCATGACTTATCTGAATCCGAAATCGCTGGAAACCCTGAAATCCTGCCGCCTGGAGCCGAGTCTCGCGGCCGCGGCGCCGGGAGACCGGTTCCAGTTTGAGAGACTGGGGTATTTCTGCGTGGATTCAGAGGATTCATCGGAAAAGGCGCCGGTCTTCAACCGAACCGTGATGCTGCGGGACGCCTGGGCGAAGATCGCGGAGAGGGGGAAGTGAAACAACCCGGGGCGCCCCTTTTTTCGTTCTGAACGGAATGATGCCGAATCATTGATGGATATCGAATGCTGAACCCTTCGCTGCACGCGGCGGCGGGAGGAGCAGTGGGTAGAACGGGGTGAATGCCACTGGATACCGGCTACCGGAGGATCTGGTCCAGTTCCCGGCCGAATGCGCCGAAATCGCTCAGATCGTTGTGGCCGCCCCCCTCGATCCGGATCAGCCGGTGCGGCGAGCGGATCAGCCTCTCCAGCCGGACGCTGTGGTCGAAAGGGATGATGTCGTCTTTTGCGCCGTGAAAGAGATAGACGGGACAGGCGACCTCCCCGATCCGGCGGTCGTTTCTCAGCGGATATCTCAGGAACATCGAGATGATCGGCCGGGGCAGGAACGGGTAATGGTGGGATGCCAGATCGATGAGGCTCAGGAAGGGCGACTCCAGGATGAGCATCCTTGGCTTCCCCGATCGGGCGATGAAGGTCGCGACACCCGTTCCGATCGATCTTCCGTAGACGATGATCCTGTCCTCCGGCCAGGTTTTTGCCAGCATGCGATAGACGGCCAGGCCGTCGTCAAGCAACTGCTCTTCGTTCGCGATATCCCCGGTGCTCTTGCCGAAGCCGCGGTAGTCGGGGATCAGGATATCGTAGCCCTTTGAAGTGAAATCCACTGCCACATCGCCCCAACCCCTCAGACTTCCGGCATTGCCGTGCAGATAAAGAACAGCCCCTTT
>JAHIMW010000254.1 GCA_018896355.1 Pseudomonadota bacterium | reverse complement strand
TGCTTATTTTTTGTTTCCCGATCTTTTTTGGGGGAGACTCTGATATCCGCATAATCCTTGTTGGCTATTCTGTTTTTTGCCTGTTCGCTAATTATTTCCGCCAGCTCTTTTTCCGTATAGTTTAATTTACCTGCATATTCTTTGACAATGTCTTGAAAAGCTTTATTCTGTTTAATCAAATTTAGTTTATCTGTAAAAACTAACAGACCTTCCGGCACAAATTTGAAAATATTTTCGATCACTTTCCTGAAGTGTTCTTCCGTTTTATGCCTCGCTTCCAGCGCGGCAGCCCTTTGAGCCTCTGCCTGCTTGCGCTCAGCCGTGCGGTCGGCTAATTTTTTAACCATTTCATTAAAAGACCCTGCCAACCGGCCCAACTCATCTTTTGAAGATATGGTAACGCTCTTTGAAAAATCGCCGCCGGCAATCAATCTGGTTGTCTCAGTCAGCTTTACTATGGGCTCAGAGATTGTTCTGGAAATATAAATGGCTATTAATATCACCATAAAAATGGTTATACTTCCAATAGCAGCGATCGAACTTCTAAGCTTGGCAATGGGAGTAAACACCTCTTCTGTATCCATTTCAACAGCCATCCCCCACCGTAAATGAGGTAAATATCTCCAGGCAGCCAGGACCTCCTTGCCCCGATAATCAATATACTTTCCAAACCCTTTCTTCCCTTGAACCGCCTCTTGAATGGGTATCTCCTCTTTAGAACCGATAGACACCCTTCTTCTGAATGCCGCATGAGGGTCGTGTCTAAGAGGGGTCAGAAATACCGCCTTGTCGCCTGCCTTTGCAGCTATGATCGTTTCGCCTGTTTCTCCTAAACCGGTGTAGTCTCCCGCCAGTTTATAGACCTCCTCGTTGCTCATCTGTAATACTATCACCCCGACAACCACTCCTTCTTCTAAGACCGGTGCAGCCAAAAACGCCGCCGGCTCGTTGCTGGCAGGATAGAATTCAAAATCAGAAACTGCTGTTTCCAGCAAGGTCTTTGCCCTGTCACATACCTTTGCCAATTCCGTATCTTTATAAAACCCTGTATAATAATTGGACCCGAGATCCTCTCCCTGCATTACGGAAAATACGGCATCGCCATGAGGGGAGACAAGAAATAGGTCAGAGAATCCGAATGTCTCTTTATAGTATTTCAAAAACGGCAGGAATTTCTTATTTAGCGCAATAAATTCCGGCGAATAGCGCCAAGGCATCTTTCCCTTTTTTATGAATGCCGCTTCATACTCTTTTGCGGCATCGACAATAGCGGGGATGTGAGCTAATGAAGCAACGTTCTTCTCTCTTTCAAGGATATAATTCTCAATTTGGCTGGCTTTATTGTCAGCGATAGCGATAAGGTTGTCAAATAACCTTTCTGTTAAGCTTTTTTCATAGATTCTATAGGTTATGTACCCAACTACGCAAAAAGGCAGCAAGGCCACTAATAAAAACCATGTCAAAAACTTAGCCGCTATCTTATGTCTCTTAAATGGATTCTTCATTTGCCTGAATTTGCCCAGTTTCCACCCCATCCCTCGTACAGATCTTTAAGAAACTTATCCCATTGCGATTTAGTCTTATAGATAGGATATGGCACAGGACGAACCGGTTTTTCCGAACTCCACACTGTATCAAACTGTCCGTCTTTCCTGACCTTGCCAATCCTTACTGTCTTCCATGTGTGATTATTCTCGGCATCTACATAAACCATGCCTCCCGGCGCATTAAGACTCTGATTCTTTATGGTTTTTCTGACCCTGGCTACATCGTCGGTCTTTGCATCCTTAACTGCCTGTGCCCAGAGGTAGACCCCGAAATAGCCCGCTTCCATGGGATCATCGGTCACCCGGTCCTGGCCATATTTATTTTTAAAATTCTTCACAAAGGCATTATTCTCCTTGGTATCTATGGCCTGGAAATAATTCCAACAGGCGTAATCACCCACCATATTCTTCGCGCCCAGGGTGCGTAGTTCATCCTCGGCGATACTAAATGATATAGTTGGCAGTTTATCCGGAGTAATGCCAGCCTTGCGAAGCTCTCTGAAGAAGGCAACGTTGGTGTCGCCGTTAATAGTATTTAAAATGACATCCGGTTTGGTTTCTCTGATTTTTTGAATTGCTTCCTTAACATCACGGCTGCCTAAAAGTATATACTCCTCCCCCGCTATCTCTCCCCCCAACGCCGTGACCTGGTCTTTTATGATCATATTTGCCGAACGCGGAAAGACATAGTCTGAGGCGATCAGAAAATATTTTTTACCAAGGTTGTCAAAAGCCCATTTTACGGCAGGGATAATCTGCTGGTTTGGCGCTGCGCCGGTATAGATGATGTTCGGCGACTCTTCAAGCCCTTCATATTGCACCGGATAAAAGAGAAGATGATTGTACTTTTCAAATAATGGTTTGACTGTTTTACGGCTGGCAGAAGTCCAGCAGCCAAAAATTACACTAACCTTTTCTTCGGTTATAAGTCTTTCCGCCTCTTTGGCAAATGTGGGCCAATCAGAACGTCCATCTGCCACTATGGGTTCTATTCTCCTCCCCAAAAGGCCGCCTTTTTCATTGATCTCTTCAATGGCCAGCAAAGTAGCGTCAGCAACGGATTTCTCGCTGATAGCCATAGTCCCTGAAAACGAGTGAAGTATACCTATTTTTATCGGGACTTTCTGACTTGACTGCCACCAGATAAGACCAGTGGCAACAACGAGAACAACTACTACAACTGGAATAATGACCTTTCTATTCATGTGGCTGCCTCCTCATATCAAAGTCATATTGTGCTGCCCTCGGTGTACCGTGCCCAGACATTGAAATTCCCAATAAGGATCAATACAGGATTATTGAAGGCTTGAATAATTCTCTGCCACTCAGAGGAGACTTTCAGGAGCTTTTCGTTGGCAGGTTTTTTTCTCATAAAGTATCCTCTGTGAATCTACTTATTACCACTTGAAATGGTATGTGTGTAAAATTGATACTGATTTTCCCCTGCCTTCTTTGCCTCATACATAGCAATGTCTGCGTTTTTTACAAGGGTATCTACGTCCCCGCCATGGTCAGGGTAGACGGCAATGCCGATACTCGTCGTGATAGATATAATATGATTATTAATGGTAACATGGGCCTGAAAATCTTCAAGTATCTTTTCTGTAATGGTGTTAACATAGTCTGTCTGCTTAAGGTCTGCAAAAATCAACATAAACTCATCACCGCCCATCCTTGCGACTGTATCACCTTTCCGTATCTGCCTGATGAGTTTTTCTGCAATGGCCTGTAATAATAGATCCCCGACACTATGGCCAAATGTGTCGTTCACATCTTTGAACTTATCAAGGTCAAGCATCATCACGGCAATCTTCTCGTCAAAGCGTTCAGCGTGGGCTATTGCCATAATAAGACGGTCATAAAAAAGTGAACGGTTGGGAAGGCCAGTCAGGGCATCATGGAACGCCATATATCTGATTGTCTCCTCTGTCTTCTTCCGTTCCGTAATGTCACGGGCTATCCCCTGATATTCACGGATTTTTCCGTCCTCATCACACCTGCCCGCCACCGTGAGAAGACAATCTATTACTGCTCCACCCTTCTTTTTCAGCTTAATTTCAAAATCCCTCACGAAATTTTTCTCTTTCATGGCCTGCTTGAATCTTTCACTGTCCTCAGTTGTCAAATACGCAATCTTTGCATTGAGTTTCAAAGTCTCGTCCCTTGTATATCCAAATAGTTCAATAAACGCCTGGTTCACATCAATGAACCTGCCATTCCCTGTGGCGATATAGATTGCATCCCTTGAACCCTCGAAGAGGGAACGGAACTTTTCTTCGCTTTCCCTAAGCGCCCTTTCGGTCATCCTTAATTCGGTCACATCTGTAATTACTAAAACTGCGCTTCCATCCTCCATGTGGGTTGTCCTGAACTCCATATCCTTTCTCTGCCCATCCTTACATACTACCTTGAATTCTACATTCCTTCCTTTCCTTCCCAATTGCACGTCCTTCTTCCATTTATCAATGATAAACTTCCTGTATGCCGGATCAGGATAAGCCTTCTGAAACCACTGTTTTCCATTAGGCACATCTTCATTGGTGTAACCCGTAATATACGTAAATTCAGGATTGACATAATTAAATAGTCCGTCAGCCCCCACAAGAACGATGCCGTCAGGTGAGTTTTCAAGGATAGAGAAGAAGGTTTCCTGTTTTTTCTCCAATTGTTCCTCTGCCCTCTGCAATTCAGTCAAATCTTCAACAAACATGAGTACTTTTCGTTTATTAATCTCCTCAATGGGAACCCCGGTAAATTTCCGTATTGTTCTCTTTTTGCTGTGTTGAGCGATGTATTCGAGAGGTCCCATGGAAAATGGAATGCCCCTTAAAGCGGATTTGATTTTTTCTGCTACCCCCAAATTCTGGTATATCGGGAGATTCAGGATATTGATTTTTTTGTATTGTTCTATATTAGTGTCTGACATTCTGTTCATCGGGATATTCGCATACTCAACAAAGCCCTCCTCGTTGACGACATAAACCCCGAACGGCGCATTTTCAATGATGGAACGGGTTGTCTGGTATGCCTTTTGAATCGTAAGTTCAGCCTCTTTTCGGTTTGTTATATCAACTACTGTGCCTTCGTAATGGTCTAACCCCCCCGATTTATCAAGAACAGCCCGGGCGCTTATAGAAATCCAGATTTTATCTTCACCCTTACGATATACCTGTGCCTCAAAGCCCCTTACAAGACCATGTTCTTCAAGAAGATTCTTGTATTTCATCCGTTCTTCAGGAATCACATAGTGATGTTTTGCAATATCGGTGAACGTCTTTATCATCTGGTCAGGTGAATCAAATCCCATCATCCCGGCAAGGGCAGGATTGACATTGATGAAGCGTCCATCAGGTGTGGTCTGAAATATGCCTTCCACAGCATTTTCGAAGATACCCCTGAATTTTTCCTCACTCTCCAGAATGCGCGCTTCTGCAATTTTCCGCTCGGTGATGTCGCGAACAACAGCCTGAAGGTAGTATTTACCCATATTGCTGAAGGCGTTCAGGCTGACCTCTGCATCAAATAGAGTCCCATCGTAACGACTGTGCTTCCATTCAAAGGACTGTGTCTGACCTCTGAGCGCCGCATCGATCTTCTCCTGTGCTTTCTCCACGGATTTCCTTCCATCAGGCTGAACTTCCGGGGAGAACAGGTAAGGAGGCTGCCCGATGATCTGTTCCCTGGTACAGCCAAACATCTCCAGGGTCTTTGTGTTGCAGTCAATAAAGATATCCTGATCCATCAAGAAAAAAGAATCGTTGGCAGACTCGAAAAGGGTCCGGAATTTGGATTCGCTCTCCCTTAATGCCACCTCAGTCCGCATAAGGTCGGTGATATCGTAGTCTGAACCACGGTAGCCGAGAAGTCTGCCGTTATCATCCAGGACAGGTGTACCGTTGGCTGAGACCCATACCTCCCTGCCATCCTTTGTTAAGATCGCATTACGAAGCTCACGGAAAAGTTCTTTGCGCTCAAATACCTCGAAGGCTGTCTGCCTGAAAGCGTCCCGTCCTTCTTCTGGACAGAGGTCGTAGAAGTGCATCTTTCCTGTAAGCTCTTCAGGGCTATATCCCGTAATCTTTTTACAGTTGGGGCTGACATAGGTATAAAGCCCATCGGCATCCACTTCCCATATCATCTCTCTGGATTGTTCATCTGTCTGGCTAAATCGTTCTTTTTGTTCCCTGTCATCTTTCATCTGAAAATGTACCTCTAAGAGCTTGATTACATTATGTATCGTTAAAGGGCATGTTAATGGTTAACCGGAGGCCGGCAAACCCCCTGCCATCAGTACGATAGTGACCAGATTCTTTTTCATGGCTGTACCCCTGTGCAACAGCTTAACTGGAGACAGAAATAATGTATATATTGTACCTCCCCTCTAGAAACAAGAGAAATATTTGCTGAAGAACACGGCCGCCTTCACGCCATTGGTTGATAGGAGCTTTGACAATAATCTCAACCCGAAACCGGGAGGCCCGCAAAGCAGCAATCCCGTTGATATATGTAAACCATTGTTTTTTCTTGACACACAAATCTCTCTTTTTGCAGGTCTGACGATTTCAGCGCTCCATTCCGGCGGGAAAACTTTTTGGGAGGTTCTGAAAGAGAAAAAGGAGTTTGAGCTTTACAAGAGAAAACTGGACCTCAATCAGGTGGAGTTCTCCTATACCGGGAGTATTGCCAGTAATTTCTCGCATATATTGATGAGATCGGATGAATCGCCTTCGAATATCCTGATCCGCGAAATCATCATCCGGTTACGCCGGAAGGAACCGCCCACGTAATGTCGATGGTCGGAATGTCCACAGTCGAGCGCACCATATTTCAGATGCGAAAAGGATGGAGGATCTCTTTCGTCTGCATGCCTTTCGCCGGCATTAACCCAAAAGCGTCACGGCCTTCAAAGCATCCGCCGGTGTCAAAATTTTTACCCCTTCCAGTGCCCGACCGAACAGGTGGCCAAAATCGCGACGGTCGCCGGTGACGAAAATATCGACCTTCCCCTGGATGGCCGCGGCAAGCACGGGCGCGTCCTTCCGGACCAGAGGCAACCCCGCCGCCCAGGTGATCCACTTCGGATGCGGTTCCGGAAGGATCTCCACCTGTTTCATCAGCACGGTCAGGTCGGCGAGTTTTCCCGGAGCCTTGTTGTGAATATTCCTGACGGCCTCCTCATGGGCAAAGGGGGATGTGTAGAGAGAACATTTTCCTGCCGCAGCCAATCGGAACAATCCCCGTGACAGGCCTTGGGCACTGTAAGCGGCTGTGAAAATTACATTGGCATCCAGAAACAGTTTCATTTTTTCAGGGCTTTGTTGAGCATGGCCGTCTGTTCCGGCGTCATCTTGTCTTCTTCCAGGAAGGCGGCGATCCGCTCATCGCTGTAGATTTCAATCGGATAGACGCCCGCCTGTCTCAGAACAATAGCCCCGTCATCCGTTGCCTCCACCAGAAGCGGCGTTTCGCCGCTGATGCCCGCCCGCTTTA
>JAHIMW010000201.1 GCA_018896355.1 Pseudomonadota bacterium | reverse complement strand
TCACCTGGCCGGGATCAGGAGATTGCCGGACCGGTCCCTGGCGATCACCATTGACGGCGGTTACCGGGATGCCATCCTGAATGTTGCGCCTGTCCTGAGACAATATCAATTTCCGGTCGTCTTTTTCATCGCCCCCGAATTCATCGGCGGTGAGCGGGCGATCAAGGGGAACCCCATCCGCTGCCTAACCTGGCCGGAAGTCCGGGAGCTTAACGAAAGCGGTTTCACCATTGGTCTCCTCGCCAATGGGGGCGTGGGCATCAAATCCCCACACGATGTGGACGCGGTTAAAGGGCGAATTGCCGCAGCCATGAAAAGTTTACAGGCAAATGTCAATACGGAAATCAGGTATTGCGCCTTTAAGGAAGGCGTCCCAAGTGCTGGCCTTTGGGCCTTTATACAATCCCGGGGGATCCGCGCCGTCTTCACCCAGTGCCCGACAAACCAGCGCGCCACACTTGCCGGGATCGGCCGCATCCAGATCGACGATGACGATCACAATATCTTTCTCACTAAAATATCAAAGCCTTACCTCTTTTTCAAGGATAAGCGATCCTGGCAATACATTCGCCGGTACAAGCTGGACCGCCTGTTTCACCGTCTGTCGGAATGGGTGGACAGCATGCGGGAGCGATAGATCATGTGCGGCATCTGCGGAACGCCTTTCTTAGAGAGCATCGTGAAAAATCATGAGAGAAATCCCCCGAATTGCGCGGACATAGCGTTTCATTCGAATAGTTTCGACTCAAATCGAAATTATTTGACAATAGCTTCGATTTGATATGCGGTGGGGTTTCTAACCAGCTACAATAAATTCTCGAAGGTGCTCGGCCTGTCTATTGACAGTCAAGGCCGTTTCCCCTATACTTCGCTCGTAAGAGATAAAGGACCTCGTCACATGGACGGTCCACGCCCCAAGAGTGTCAGTTCTTAAATGGATAGAGTTTTGAATGAGGTTTAAAATGCAGCATCAAATTGAGATAGACAGTAATTTTATGAAAATTGCAGCGCCGGTGCTGGCTGAATTCGGTTTCGTCGATACCAAGGCACTGATCAAAGAGCAATTGATCCTGATGCTCGCTTCACGGGTCAGCCACTATGACGCCGAGATTAAACTGCTCGAAGAAAAATATGGAGGATCCTACGAAGATCTGATGCAACAAAAGCAAGTTCAGGAAGAGAATTTTGATCTTGAGGATTCTCTGAATGACTGGCGTTTTGCCATAGAAGCCGCCCGCCGCTACCAGAGAAAACTTCAAGAAATAGAGAATGCTTAACCTCCTATTTATTGTTGAACAATTTCTCGATCCACCCCCTGCCGGTCACCGCCAATCAGTCCCCCCATCGTGAATAAATCATGAGAGAAATCCCCGGAATCACGAGGACATAGCGTTTAATTTGAAAAGTTTCGACTCAATAGGTACCTGTCCCCCATGTCTGCACAAACGATTCTTGACAGATCCCCAAAGAGTGTTATACTTTCTTTCGGGTGACGTATAACGTTTGGAGGTTTTTTATGGGCATCTTTAATTCCACAATCGTCACGGTGTCCTCCAAAGGCTGGGTGGTCATCCCTTCCTTGTTCAGGAGGAAAATCGGGTTGAAACCTGGCATGAAGATGGAGGTTACTGAAACAGAAGGCAAAATCGTCCTCACACCGCAGGTCGGCGACCCTGTGGATGAACTCTACGGCAGGTTGGCCGGGGGTGAATCCCTGACAGCGGCACTGCTGGCAGACCGTGCAGAGGAAAGGGAGCATGAACAGGCCGAAATACCTCCTCGATAGCTACGCCCTGCTTGCCTATTTCCAGGCGGAACCTGCAGGCGCGAAAGTCCGGAATATCCTGAAGGAGGCGGCGGCCGGCGCCGCCAAGGCTTTCCTGTCGGTCATCAATCTCGGCGAAATCTATTATATTGTCGCCCGTAAAAGGGGGGAAACGGAAGCCGGTGTGATCACAGAAGCCATCTCCCGTTTGCCTGTCGGGCTGGTTGACGCCACGAAAGAACGCGTCCTTGCTGCCGCCCGCGTGAAGGCGCAACATCCTGTTTCCTACACCGATGCCTTTGTCGTGGCAACGGCGATCGAATTTACGGCCACCATCGTCACCGGAGATCCGGATTTCAAGGAAACCGAATCCCGGGCGGCCGTTCTGTGGCTTTGAAAGCAGCGTTTCCACCCCCTGCCGGTCACCGCCAATCAGTCCCCCCATCATGAATAAATCATGATAGAAATCAACGATTTGTTCTGTCAGAACGTCGGCGGTTATCCCCTGGAAATCGGGGAGAAGGGCATCGCAAATCATTAATGTGCGGCATCTGCGGAAAACTTGATTTCACCGGCTCCCCGGTCGATGAAGATCTCCTGCGACGGATGACGGGTCTCCTGGTTCATCGCGGACCGGATGATTCGGGCGTCTATCTGCGACATCAGGGCAACGTCAGTTGCGGCCTCGGCCACCGGAGGCTGAGCATCATCGACCTGACGGAGGCCGGCCGGCAGCCAATGTGCAATGAAGACAAAACCGTCTGGATGGTCTTCAACGGGGAGATTTACAATTTTGCCGCCCTCAGAGAGGAGCTTGAGAGAAAAGGCCATCGGTTCATCTCCCGGACCGACAGCGAGGTTATCCTCCACCTCTTTGAGGAAGAAGGATCGGCCGGCATCGCCCGTCTCGTCGGGATGTTCGCCCTGGCCCTCTGGTCGGAAAAGAGGCGGACCCTCGTTTTGGCCCGCGATCACGTCGGCATCAAACCGCTCGTCTATTACTGGGACGGCAAAAAATTCCTCTTCGCCTCGGAGATCAAGTCCCTCCTCGCTGATCCGACCGTCCGGAAGGAGATTGACCTGGAGGCCCTGGACCTCTATCTCAGCCTGAATTACATCCCCGCCCCCCATACAATCTTCAAAAACATCCGCAAGCTCCGCCCCGGTCATATCCTGACGGTTTGCGACGGCGTGCTCAAGGAAGAAAGGTTCTGGGATATCGCTCCCGGGATGCCTGCCGACGCTTCGGAGGCCCGCGATTTTGAAGAGACGAAGGCGACACTGTTCCGCACGCTGGAGGAGGCCGTCCGCAGCCAGATGGTCGCCGATGTTCCCCTCGGGGCCTTCCTGAGCGGCGGCATCGACTCGAGCGTCATCGTGGGCCTGATGGCGCGAAATGCCTCCCGGCCGGTGAAAACCTACGCCATCGGTTTTAAGGATATGCCGATGTACGATGAAACGGCCTATGCCCGCGAAGTGGCTGCATTCCACCAAACGGAACACCACGAAATCATGCTGAATTCGCGGGAGATCATCGATACGATCCCCGCCGTCCTTGCCTCCCTCGACGAGCCGTTCGGCGATTCCTCCGCCGTGCCCACCTATGTGGTTGCCCGCGAGACCGTCCGAGACGTTACCGTCGCCCTCTCCGGCGACGGCGGCGACGAACTCTTCGCAGGCTACCGCATGTACAAGGGCGAGGCATGGTACCGCCGTTACTGTCTCATCCCCCGATTCCTCCGGGCGGGACTTCTGGCGCCGGCCATCCTTTCCCTGCCCGATTCCCGTGATAACAAATACGGGGAACATATCCGGAGGATCAAGAAATTCCTCCGCGGGGCGAAAGAGACGTTGGCGGAGCGGGTCTTCGCCTGGAATGAGCTTTTCAACCCTGAGAGCAAAAAGGCACTTCTGACCGATAGTTACGGGACAGACCATCAACTGGCGCCGGAATTGTTCGCCGCCGCCCTGAACCGTCTGCCGACCGACCCAATCAACCGGATGCTCTACGCCGACCTCAAGATCTCCCTCCCCGCGGACATGCTCTGGAAGGTCGATATGATGAGCATGCGTCATTCCCTGGAGGTCCGGGTTCCGCTGCTCGACCATCGGGTCTGCGAACTGGCTTTCCGGATCGGGGGCGAGTGGAAGATCCGACACGGCCGGAGTAAATATGTCTTCATCGAGACTTTCAAAGACATTCTTCCAAAATCGCTGCACCACCGCCCTAAATGGGGTTTCGAGATGCCCGTCAGCCGGTGGCTGAAAACGGATCTCCATTATCTCATCGAAAACCACCTCTCGCGGGAGCGGATCGAAAAACAGGGGATCTTTCACTATCCCGTCATCGAAAGCCTGGTCGAAAACCTGATGCACGACAGGACGGACATCTCCTGGCAGATCTGGAACCTCATCGCCTTTCAGGCTTGGTATGAATCCACCATGCAATAAAATCAAGGTGATCCACGTCATCACCCGTTTCGACAAGGGCGGCTCGGCGGAAAACACCTTCATCACCGTCCGCGACCTCGATAAGGCCCGCTATGACGTCGTCCTCATCAAGGGGACATCCCCCCCGGGGAATTCGGGAGACAAGGAATCTGGAGACTCGGAAAACGAAGCGGTGCAAGCCAATATTGCCGCCGCCCGCAAGCATCACGTCCGGCTGATCTGTCTGCGCCATCTGGTGCGGGATCTGCGCCTCTTCTCCGACCTGGCAACCTTTTTCTCCCTGCTTCAGATCATTCGGCGCGAAAAGCCCCATATCGTCCATACCCATACCTCCAAAGCGGGCATCCTGGGCCGATGGGCGGCGTGGTTCTGCCGCGTTCCCATCATCGTCCACACCCCGCACGGCCATGTGTTCTGGGGGTACTTCGGCGCTTGGCAGACCCGCCTGTTCATCCTTCTGGAAAGATGGACAGCCCGGATCACTGACGCCATTGTGACCCTCACCCCGCAGGAGAAGGAAGATCATCTCCGTTTCCGTATCGCTCCGGAAGAAAAATTCACGGTGATCCACAGCGGCATCGATCTGCGAATGTTCCGAGCCGACCTGTACCAACCGTCGGAGGCAAAGGCGTTTCTGGGCATACCGCCGGAGATGACGGTCGTCGGCACGGTGGGCCGTCTGACTTCTGTCAAAGGCCAGGAGGTGCTGATCCGGGCGGCGTCCGAACTCATCCGCCGGGGGGAGAAGTTCTTTCTTGTGCTGCTGGGGGATGGCGAACTGCGGCGGGATCTGGAACAGTTGGCCCTCCGGCTAGGCATAGCAGAAGCCGTGCGTTTCTTCGGGTGGCGCCCCGACGTTGCCCAGGTCATGGCCCTCTTCGACATCTTCTGCCTCCCCTCCCGAAACGAGGGGATGGGCAAGGTCCTCGTGGAGGCGATGGCGATGGGTAAGCCGATCATTGCCAGCAGTATCGGAGGGATCCCGGATATTGTCCGCTCGGGAGAAAACGGGATCCTCGTTCCCGTCGGGGATACTGCGGCCTGGGCAGAGGCCATCGCCCGCCTTTGCCGCGATCCGGAAGAGCGCCGCCGGATGGGGGATGCCGGCATGCAGATGGCGCCCCGTTACAGTTCGGAAGAAATGGTAAAAATGATTGACCAATTGTACGGAAAATTGTTAAACGAAAATAACATTGTATGTACGTCGGAGAACGGGCGATGAATACTTCCTGCAAACAGACCTTTTTTCAAAGCGTTCACATCCCGTCTATCCTGGCGCTTACCTTTTTTGCCGTTGCGCACCTTTTTTTTGTCCCGCCGGCCGTGGCCTACGAACAGGTGCCGGCGCTGATGGACCTGCGCACCACCTTCAGCGACGGCGCTTACGACCCCGAAACCCTCGTGCAGATGGCCGCCCGGAAGGGCTTCAGCGTCGTCTTCCTCAACGATCATGACCGCGTGGTCATGGAATACGGCCTGCCGCCCTTCCGCAATATCATCAAAAAAAAGGAGGAATTGAATTCCATCAACAAATCGGGGGCGGACCGGTATCTCCGGACCGTCGCCGGTCTCCGGAAGCTGTACCCGAATCTGATCCTCATCCCCGGCACGGAGAGCACTCCCTTTTATTACTGGACGGGCAGCCCGTTTGCCGGGAACCTGACCGCCAACGACCATGAACGGCGGATCCTGACGATGGGACTTGAAAAGCCGGAAGACTACGAAACGCTGCCCATTCTGCATAACGGCCTCTCCGGGTCCCAAATCCGGGCGGCGATGCCGGCGCTTGCGGCCTTCCTCCTGTGTTTTCTTATCGCTGTTTACTTCCTGTTCAAGAATGGCTGGTGGCGTCTCTCCGGGGCGGTTCTGGCCCTCTTAAGCGCCGGGTTTTTCATGAATATCGTTTTCGCCCGGACGTCCCCCTTCGACGCATATCACGGCAAGCAGGGCGCGGCTCCGTATCAGCTCTTTATCGATGCCGTCGCGAAGAAAGGGGGCCTTACCTTCTGGAACTATCCGGAAACACGTTCGGGAGTCAGAAATTTGGGTCCCATTCAGGTAAAGACCCTGCCCTACCCCGGTATGCTTTTGGAAACGAGGAACTATACGGGCTTTGCCGCCATTTATGGGGATACGATCACGGTTACGGAGCCGGGAAACGTCTGGGACGTGGCCCTGGGGGAGTACTGCTCGGGCTTCCGCGAACGGCCACCGTGGGGGATCGCGACGGCGGACTTCCACAAGGAAGGCGGCTACGGCCAGAACCTGGGCGACTTTCAGACCGTTCTCTGGCTGACCGAAAAATCCCATCAATCTGTCCTGACTGCCCTGAAAACCGGCAAGATGTACGCCTGCCAGGGAAAGTTCCCCCGGATCCCGCGACTCGACGAATTCTCCGTCTCCGCCGCCAAACCGAATACGGCCCCCGGGATGATTTCCGGGGACGAACTCATCTTGGACCGCAACCCCCGCATCCGGATCACCGTCTCCGGCGGCGTGGCGGGAGCAGGAAAGGAGGTCCAGGTGCGGCTGATCCGCTCCGGAACTCTCATCCAGATCTTCAAGGGGACCTTGCCCATGGATATCGATTACACGGACTTTCTGCGGACGCCGGGAGAAAAGATCTACTATCGGATGGATATGACCGGGTATGGGATCATCGTCGCCAACCCGATCTTCGTGAAATTCGCAAAATGAGAGCTTTGAAAAACGCCCCTTCTGTGTCATTCCCGCGCAGGCGGGAATCCAAAAGATCCTGAAAAAACTGGATTCCCGCCTGCGCGGGAATGACAACTTAGACAATATTCGGAGAAATTCAAAGGTTTCAAATGATCGTTGCCGTTCATCAGCCCCAATACCTGCCCTGGCTCGGATATTTCGACAAGATCGACCGCGCCGATCTCTTTGTCCTGCTCGACACGGTCCAGTTCAAGAAGAACGAGTGGCAGAACCGCAACCGAATCAAGACGGCCGGCGGCCCGCAATGGCTGACCGTGCCGGTGACCTATAAATTTCCGCAACGGATCAATGAGGTGGGCATCAACAACCGGGAGCGCTGGCAGCATCAGCAGCGGCAGGCCATCCTCTCCAATTACCGAAAAGCCCCCTGCTGGGACTACATTGCCCCCCTCCTTGAGGAGATTTTTACCCCGGCATGGGAATTTCTCGCCCCTTTGAACATCTTTGTGGTAAAGCGATTGGCGGAGATCCTGGGCATCGCCACACCCCTTTACGTGGCTTCGGAGCTCCCGGCATTCCCCGAGAACCCGGACGAAAGACTGATTGCCATCGCGAAGCACTTTGGAGCGGACACCTATCTGGCCGGCGGCGGCGGCCGGGATTACATGGATCTTGACCGGTATGAAAAGAATGGCATAAAAGTGCTTTTCCAGGAGTACCGTCATCCTGAATATGAACAGAAGTTCGGAGCGTTTGAACCATTCATGTCGGTCCTGGACCTGCTTTTCAACCACGGACCGGAGAGTCTGACCATTCTTAGGGGGAAGGAATGAAAATCTTGGCGATCGGCGCCCATCCGGACGACATCGAAGCGGGTTGCTCCGGCACCCTGGCCAAATACGCAGAGAACGGCCACGACATCTACCTGCTCGTCATGACGGAAGGCCACATGGGCGGGGAAGGGGCGATCAGAAAAAGGGAACAGACGAAGTCGGCGAAGATCCTCAAGCCCCGGGAATTGATCTGGGGGGCGTACAAGGACACGCTGCTCTCGCCCCACATGAATCAGATGGTCCATGACATCGAGGCCGTGCTGAAGAAAATCGCCCCCGACTTCATTTTCGTCCACTATGAGGATGACACCC
>JAHIMW010000200.1 GCA_018896355.1 Pseudomonadota bacterium | reverse complement strand
GTCGATCGTCTTTTCCTTCTTCATGAGCGAAGCGCAGGCGACAAGCGTAACGGGCATCACCAAGGGGCTCCGGGGCTGGTGGTTCACGCTGGCCTTCCTCTGCATCGGTCTGGAGACCAGGTTCAGCGAACTCGTCAAGATGGGCGGCGGAAAACCGGCCCTTGTGTTTCTCACGGCTCAGGCGGTCAATATCTTCTGGACGCTCCTGCTGGCCTACCTGATCTTCGGAGGCATCCTCTTCCCGGTGCCGACCTTCTGATCGGTGTGAGAAGTTGACCGTAATAAAATGTGCCGGACCTGTCGAAGGCTTTAGAGCATTCGACGGGTCCGGCGTCATGTCAGTTTTTAACGATTTCCAACAGATAAGGGGGGTGGGCGCCATGCTCGGGGTGATTCCTCACACTCCCGCGAAGCGCTTCTCTCGCGTCGTTCTTCTCATCTGCCGCTGAGACCGTCTCCCCTTAGCAGGCCGAGTTTGACGGCTTCCCCTTTCATGTATCGGGCCTCCTGATCGTTCGGTTCCCGCCAGGGGCGGCGGACCGTGCCGCAATCGATCCCTTTCATTTTGAGGAAGGTGTAGCATCCCGCCGGACGGAATCCGCCGGCAGCCTGGATCTTCCGCTCGGCAATGACGAGGTTTTGCAGTTCTTTGGATTTCTCCCAGTCGTGAGCTTCCAGAGCCTTGTACAGGGAAACGGCCAGCTCGGGAAAGGCGTTTGCGGTTCCCGATACACATCCCCTGATGCCGATGTTGAACGCCGGCTGTATCATGCCAGCCGAACCGCACATGCAGGCAAAGTCGGGGTTCACCCTGGTTGCTGCCTGATTGAACTCTCCGAGCAGCGTGAAGCTGCCGCTGGAATCCTTCATCCCCATGACTCCGACCTTCACCAGTTCGGCCAATAATTCGGAGGTCAACGTATAGCCGCTTGTCTTGGGATTGTTGTACATGAATGTCGGCACGCCGACCGATGCCGCAATATCGGCATAATGACGGATAATCTGACCCTCATCGTAGGCGTTCGCTCCGGGATAGTAATAGGGCGCAACGGCCGCCACCGCTGCCGAACCAAGACCCTCGGCGTGTCTGGCCAGTTCGATCGTCGCCCGCGTGGATGCCTCGCCGACATGGGTGACGATCGGGAGCCGGCCGCTCACCTCAGCGTGGATGATTTCCGCCACCCGTTTCCGTTCCTCGATGGTCATCAGAACACCGCTGCCGTATGAGCCGTTGATGAAAAAGCCGTGGACGCCTTCGCTCATCAGATAGCCGATCACATTGCGGATCCCTTTTTCGTAGATGTCGCCGTCTTCCGTAAAGCTCGTGATGACCGGCGGATAGATCCCTTCGAAACGGTTGGCCATATTTTACCCTCTGTCTTTACGATGCCCCGCATCCAATCTCAAGAAAATGGGCGATCCTTGTCATGGCAATCAATGCCGCCCTATCCGGTCATTCCGGGGAAGGATGCACCTCTTTTTTTGTGTGCTTTAAGATTCCTACAGCAGATGTTTAACCCAAGAGGGTCGAATAGTCCAGCTCAAAGACACCCGAGTCGCTGATCTTCAACCGTATCCGGTCACCGCGTAAAAGACCTCGGCTGAACCGCACCGGTGTGTCGTTCTCGTCGAAAGTCACGCCGACAACTGCCAAGAAAAGGGGGACACGGGGATTTCCCAGCAGCAGCTTTTCTTTTTTGGAAACAATCGGAGCTTCGATCCATACGTCGCTACGAGACAAACGGATATTGCACTGCTCCTCAAACAAACGATTCAGGGACTTTGTTTCGAGGTCTTCCTGCATGAGATTTTTGCAGATGTTCGCGGGCATAAAAGCGGTTTGCAGTGCCATGGGCTCGCCT
Source organism: Pseudomonadota bacterium (assembly GCA_018896355.1). GTDB lineage: Bacteria > Desulfobacterota > Syntrophia > Syntrophales > UBA5619 > UBA5619. The sequence goes on along the minus strand of JAHIMW010000200.1, from coordinate 11,923 downwards.
TTTACAATCCTCAACCGCTGAATCTTTAAAGCGCGAGCCGGTTTGGTCAGATTCAAGGTTGCGGCTATCTCCTCGCCGGGGTCAATGATCTCTTTCAGGATGAGTTTCGTCTCGACTTCCAACCCTTGCGCCTTCATTTTTTCCGAAAAGCTCAGAATTTGAGACGTCTGATGCGATATCTTCGGGAATGCCACGAAACTGCCTTTACCAGGCACACGAAAGATCTTCCCCCGATCCGCGAGCTGATCCATCGCCTTGCGCACCGTGCTCCGACTGGTCTGCCACTGGTCGCACAACTCTTTTTCCGAAGGAAGAAGATCGTAAGGCTTCAGCCGTTCCTCTTGCATCGCTGCAGTTAACGTTTCAATGATCTGACGGTGCTTTGTGATGTAACTATTTTCCACGTGATCCATTTTGTCTGCCCTCGAACCCGGACTGCCGCACGCTTTATGTGGCTGCATTAACCCGCATGTATTGTTGATCCTATCGATCTGCAATGGGCCTTGTCAAGGCATTTCATGTTCTAAAAGAAATGCTGGAGAGATTTCCCCGTGAAGCCGGTCATGTGAATTCGACTGCAAGCATCCGAGGAAGCGGCGGTGTGACAAACCGGAAGAAAGAAGAGACCCCCCCGGCAGCCCAAAATCGAAGGGTGCGAAGGGGATCTCTCTTCATATTTCCTGAATCCCTAAAATTTCTTATGGCTTTGTTTCATGGATGGCGTGAAATGGCAGCCGCCGCAATCCGTCACACCCCTCGAGTTTTCAAGCATGCCCCCCTTGTCATGGCAGCCCCTGCACTCCTGTGCGGCGGCAGAAAGGGGGTATGCCTTCTTGAAGGCGCCGTCGGCATATTTGTTGAGGGCCTCCACCGTGTACTTTGCGACCGCAGCGGTGAGCCAGCCGCACCGCTCGGACCGTTCTTTGGAAAAGGACTTGAACTTTGAGGCCTTGCACCATTTGGAAACGGAAACGTGACAGAGATTGGAACCCGAGACCGATTTGATGATCTCATATTTGGGTTTCTTCGGTCTGTAATCCGGGAGGGCCGTCTGCTCAGACCAAAGGAACACATCCTGGATGATGGCATAGGACGCTTCTCTCAGCTTTTTGTCCATACCGCCTGTAATTAAAAATATGGCATGGGCTGCCCCATTCAAGCACCCGCATACCGATGCCACGTCCGCCACCCCTCCCTGCCCCACAACAAACAAGGTCAAGGGCATCATCGTATAGGGAAAGCCGATCTCTTTCTGCAACTGACCTACAATCGATTCGATACCCCATAGCCGCAGGCCCCCTTGTAGTATCCCGCGTATGCCAATTCCGCGGTGGCTTCCGGGTCCAGTTTTTTATAGGGCCAGGGAAGATCGGGTATTTTGTTCTGCTGTTCCCCCGCACCGATGGCTTGACTCGCCATGGCCAGAGAAATACCGGCCAATCCGGTTCCCACTGCCGCCATTCCTGCCTTTTTCATCAAATCCCTTCGTGATAATCCCATAATTTCCTCCTCAAGTTTATTAATGGATCAAATGTGTAGACATGTATAGCAGAGCAATTGCCCGTTTGCAAGAAAAAAGTGAATGACTTTGCCGGCAGGACGGGAAATCTGGAGGAGGGGAACCCATTTCCTTTTTGGTTATGTGATTTTGTTTGGAATAAGAGCGCAAAAATGGTTATAGATCCCTTTGTGGATTCCCTTTTGTCGTGAATGTCGAGGTAAAGGAGAGAGGCGGCCATCACCGATCTGATCGCTACGGGCGCCGGGAAGAGGATCTGAAGGAGATCCGGGGGCCGGGCGCTTCTCGGCAGTGCGGAGTTAATCGGCCGCAGCTTTTCCCTCCGGTGTCAACCAACAGGCATCATAAAAATCACCCGCCACGGTTCCGCCCAATCCGGTTTCCGCCAGTCCCTTGTTACAGAGGGTCTTCAGCATCGCCTTGTCCGCTTTGGTAGGGCAGACGATTTCGAGCAATGAGGCGCGCTTATGGGCGCCTCCGCTGTATGGATTATTTGCGATCCTGCGGAGCAGCGCTTTTTCTTCCGAGGTCAGTTCCATTTCTTCCTCCAGGTCAATCGATCAAATCCTGCTTTTTACCGCGCCTTTTGATCCAGTTTCATCAATGAGCCGCCGCCGACGTATTTGACGTCGGTGCAGCCCCTTTCCTTGAGGATGCGCGCCGCTTCGGAGGAACGCACCCCCTTGGAGCAAATGCAAACCAAATCCTTGTCTTTCGGCAGCTGATCACAGAGCACCCGAAACTCTTCGAAGGGCACATTCTGTGTCTCCTTTTCCGGCAGGGGTCGATCGGATGCCTCCTTGGTCCGGCGGACATCGACGATAAACCGATCACCGAGATCGGCATCCGGCGGGAGGGACTGAACCCCTTCCAAGAGCTCATTTCGGGCCGTGCAGGCGATCGAATACAGAGGATCGACTGCCGGAGCAAAAGGCGGCGCGTAGGCGAACTCCGCGTCGAGCAGGTCCTCAAGCTTTCCGCCATGCTTGAGGAGCGACGCAAACACATCCACCCTCTTGACCACTTCCCCCTTGCTGTAGCCCTGAAGCCCTAAGAGTTTTGTCGTCTTCCTGTCGTATAGAAGTTTCAAATGGAGATCTTCAAATCCGGGATAGTAATCGGCCCTGTCCGTGAAGCTCCCCCATGCCGCGCCCACATCGAATCCGGCTTCCTGCGCCGCTTTCGTCGTGAGCCCGGTGGACGATACGTTCATATCGAAGACCTTCACCGCTCCACTGCCCACTACCGGCCCGAATCGCTCGTCACCCCCGCCAAGGTTCGAACCGATCACCCGCCCTTCCCGATTGGCCAGCGAACCGAGCGGAAGGCTGATCGGCCTCCCCGAGACGAGATGCTTCAGCTCCGCGCAGTCGCCGGCGGCGAAGATGTCCGGGTCGCTTGTGGTCATCCTCTCGTCCACGACAATCCCGCCCGTCTTACCGATCTTCAGTCCGCAACCGGCGGCAAGGGTGCTATCGGGTTTCACCCCTATGGCGATGATGACATGATCCACTGCGAAGTTGCCTTCTGGTGTTTTGATGGTGACCCCTTCCTTCGAATCAACGACGCCCAGCAGCGGACAATTCGTGTGGATTTCCACCCCCTCGTCCTTCATGTATGTTTCCACGACTCGAGCCATCTCCGGATCGAGCATGGCGGGCAAGATGGTGGGAGCAGCGTCAAAGAGGATCGCCTTGGCGCCCCACATGGCCGTGAACGCCTCGGCCAGTTCACAGCCGATGGGCCCGGCGCCTACAAGCCCTACCTTTTCCATCTGTCCGGATTGGAGAGCCTTCCGTAAAACAATCGCATCTTCGAGAATCCTGAAAGTGGATACACGAGCGCTGTTCCTGGGAATTCCGGAAGGCACGATCGGTGTGGCGCCGGTGGCCAGAATCAACTTGTCGTAGGGATACTCCTTGGTCTCCCCGGTCAGCAGGGATTTGCAGACGATTTTGCGACCATCCCGGTCGATCCGTTCCACCTCGGTTTGGACAACGACCTCAAGTCCCTTGGCCTTCCGGAAGAATTCCGGATCCCTGATCACGCCATACGCCGTCTCGCGGAGCTTATCGGCCGCTTCGATGTCTCCGGAAACAAGATACGGCATCCCGCAGGCCCCGTAAGAGACGAATTTACCTCGGTCGATGACGGTGACGGCGGCATCGGGTAAAAGCCTCTTTGCCCGGGCGGCTGCCCGGAGACCGGCCGCATTGGCTCCTATTGCCACGATTCGGATAGTTTTATTATTGTCCATCGGCTACTCCTTCGGCAAATCGAGGATGATTGATAAAGAGTCGCTTTATGTGCCGAGAGGATACGAATGGAGGTCTTTTCTGTCAAGGAGATTTTGTAATAACTTATTGTATCGAGAAGGCGCTGCCCGACTCCCGCAGGCGGATGATCCCTTCTCGCTTTTGTTCCGGTATTCCGTTCACTTGGTAGATCCTTGTCCATTTTCGGGGCAGACTACGCCCCTGATGCGGTCCTCGGCCGCATCAGGGGCGGGGCGCCAACCTCGGGATCAGGTGCGGTCCCGATCGCGCTCGAAACGCTGCTCGGTGACCCGGGTTCCCCACATTTCACCTTCCTGCTGGGAAACGAGGCGGAAACCGAATGTTTCGTAGAGGTGGCGCGCCGCGTCGAGTCCGGCGAAGGTCCAGAGAAAGATCCGGCGATAGGCCTGCCGGTCGCAGAAGGAGACCGCCTCCGCCATGAGTCTGCGGCCCAGACCCTTCCCGTGCATCTCCGGCGAGACGATGAACCAGCGGAGGTGCGCGCCGTCCGTTGCCGCCCTGGATCCGTCAATGGCGATTGCCCCGGCCACCCGGTCCTGGTGCCGGATTGTCCAGAAGCCGTCGCGTTCCTTTTCGAAGTCCCGGAGGAATTCCGCAAGCTCCGTCGCGACCTTGGCCTCGAAGAAGAGGCCGAATTCCCAGTGGCGGTGGTAGTAGGTTGCGTGGATCTCGGCTACGCGGCCGATGGCCCCCGGGCGATAATCGGAAATCTCGTGCTGCATCTGAATGATCACCTCCGGGTTTGATCAACAAACCCACACCCATGCTTTCGTTTCTGCTACTGAGAACGCTGGCTCTTGCCGGCCTTTCTGTCGGGATGTTTTACCCATATATATCACCATGACCGATGATGAAGTAGAAATTTTTTAGCTGTCTACATGGCTTCCGGAATTGCTAAATATCCGCCCGCTATGGGTGTAAAGAAAAATTCATCACCGGCATGGAATGCCAGAATATCCAATTGACAAGCAATAACGGCCCCCCTATACTCCGCCTTCTTGAGAGCAATGCCTTATCCGGCGCTGTGTCGATCAGGGGAGTCAATGGGCTGGCCATTCCGAATATTCCCCTTGCGGGAGAGAAGAGAGGGGGAAATAGCATGCCGGCTCCTCCGGAAAGAAACGAAAAAAAGAGGGCAACCCTTGCGGCGGTCGCCGCGATCCGGGGAGAGTGGCAGAATCTGCCACCAATCGGCGCGGAGGCATTTTTCTGGATACTCTTTGGCGGGATCGGGCCGGTAGGGCTTGCCTACCACTGGTGGGAGATCGGAGTGAAGCGCGGCCATGTGCCGCTGATCAGCACGCTCGCCTATTTCATCCCCATCGGTTCCACCCTGCTCATCGGCATCCTCTTCCGGAAGGCGATGGGGCCGGGACTCCTCTTCGGATCTGTCCTGATCGCGGCGGGCGCATGGATGCCCGGACGGACGCAGGGATCAAAAGAATAACAGACAGGAAATACCTCATGATCGTGGGCGCCCTTCCTTATGATCTGATTATGATTGCTTGTTCATATCGAACTCCCCTTCAATAAGTTCGGTAAGTACCCCGCTTAACTTGTTGGGATGGTGTATGAAGGCGTATCGGTTTCCGAAGAGCTCTCTCGGCTCGTTGTCGATCAGCTTTACCTGTTTCTCTTTTAGCTCCTGCATTGCCCGGGAAAGATCATCTACTTTATAGGATATCAGGAAGAAACCCTCTCCTTTGCTGTCGATGAATTTGGCAACTTCTCCATCCGGCGCCGTTGATTCCATAAGCTCCACGGCCACCTCGCCGATGTAGTACCGTGCCACCTTGATCTTTTCAGAATGGGCAATGTACTCACAATCCGGTTCCAGACCCAGATCCTCCCTGTAGGTTTTCTTTGTCGCTTCCAGATCCTTCACGGCAAAGCAAATGTGGTCAATTTTCTCGATTTTCATCCCGTCACCTCTCTATTTTTTAGTTTCTTTTTTCCTCGATGGCCTTCACGATCTTGTCCGGCGTGATGGGGTAATCGTGGAAATAGACTCCCACCGCATTACTGATGGCGCCGCAGTATGCCTGCGCCGCGCTCATGGCAACGGACATGCCCGCTTCCTTCGCCCCATAGGGACCATTCGGATCGATGGTTTCCACAATGATGTTGTTGATCTTCGGCATATCGATGGCCAGCGGCACCAGGTAACCGAACTGGGTGGGGTTGAGCACCCGACCCTCGTGCCACTGAAGGAATTCGCTCAACATCCCTCCCTGACCGCCCATGGCGACACCGCCTTCGAACTGCCCCTCGATGACCTGCGGGTTGAGGGCGAAGCCCACATCCTGAGCTGCCGTTACCTCCAGCACCTCCACCTGCCCTGTTTCAGGGTCTACTTTAACCTCCGCAATAACTGTCCCGAAGGAGAAAGTCTCCGAAAGCTGACCGTAGGGGTTCTTTACCCATTCGCGTTTTGGGTCAACATTGGGCCAGTAGGAACCTTCACCGCTGATCGATTCGTTGCGGCTCAGCGCAATCCGGACCGCTTTGGCGATGCTCATCGATTTTTCGGGGTTTTCCGTCACGAAGATTTTCCTGTCCCGGGCAGTGAGATTGTCAACGCCTATGCCAAACTCACCCGCCACAATCCGGAAGAGCTTCTTTTTCACATCCTGCGCCGCAAGACGCACCGCATTGCCGCCGATGAAGGTCTCACACATGGCATAGGAGCCGGGGTCACTGGGTGTCACTTCCGTATCGGCGCTGATGAGCTGAACATCATCAGGGGTAAGCCCGAGCTCCTCGGCGGCAATCTGAACCACCATGTTGTCGTTGCCCTGACCGTTGTCGACGATCCCGGTAATGACCGTAATGCCGCCATCTTCGTTCAATTTGATGAAGGCCTGGGAGCCCCCCCTGATCCCCATGGGGAAGCCCGTCTGTACCGAGTTGCAGCCGATGCCGATGCCGTGATAGGGGGGAAGCTTGCCGAACTTCTCCTTCCATCCCGACTTTTCCCCGGCTTTTACGATCGACTCCGTCATGCCGCAACTGGCCACGTAAGACTTGGTCGGCGTATAGTCCCCGGTTTGACGGGCGTTCCTGAGGCGCATCGTCAGCGGGTCGATACCCAGCGCGGCGCCTATCATATCCAGTTGAATATCGATACCGCAGGCAAAGGCCCTGCCGTGGACGCGGTACATGCCACGGATCGGTTTGTTGGTAAGGATCCGATAGCCGTTGTAGCGGACGTTGTCCATCCGGTAGGCCTGTTCCATGCAGAGGAAGGGAACGGAGGTGGCGATGGGGCCGGTAGAGCTGTATGCGCCGCCATCCATATGACAGGTGATGTCCCGCGCCAGGACCTTCCCTTCCCTGTCCACGCCGGTTTTAATTTTGGTCACCAGGGCGTGGGCCTGCCGCGTGGCCACGGTATTTTCTTCCCGCGTGTAGACAATTTTAACCGGCCGAAGGGCTTTCCGCGCCAGGAAGGCGCAGATCACATCGGCGGGCGATATTTCCGAACGGCCCCCGAAGGCCCCGCCGATGGTGATTTTTCGTACTCTCACCTTGTTAAGGGGAATTTTTAGAACGTTCGAAAGCGGCTTGGCTTTCATATGGGGACCGGCGTTGGGCATCCATATCTCGAGGTTGCCCGCCTGGTCGAACTGGGCCACGACGGCATAGGGTTCGCCCTGAAAATAGGCGTCCTCCGGGGCGCTGAATGTGTCTTCCCTGACGAGGTAGGATTCGTTAAAGCCTTTTTCAATGTCTCCTACATCAATCTTTACATGGACATTGATATTGTTCGGATAGGCATCGTGGAGCTGCGGCGCCCCGGCGGCTATGGCATCGTCAATGGTGAAGACGGACGGGAGCGCTTCGTATTGAACGTCAATGAGCGTCAGGGCTTGCAGCGCCGTATCTTCGTCGATGGCGGCAACCGCCGCTACCTCTTCGCCCACATAGCGGACCTTCTCGGTGGGGAGAAACTGCTGGTCCTGGGTGTATCTGAACACCCCCCATTTATCGCCGCACATATCCTTCGCGGTGATAACGGCCTTGACCCCCGGGAGCCTTTCCGCCTTTGAGGTGTCAATTGCCACTATCCGCGCATGAGGATAGGGCGAGCGGAGTGCCTTGCCGATAAGCATCCGTGGCAGGGTCAGATCAGCCGAGAAAATGGCCTCTCCGGTAGCCTTGGCGGCCGTATCGATCCGTTTCATATTTTTGCCAATCAGGGTGAATTTTTCCATGTCGTCTATCTCTCCTCCCCGGCCAGCGACTGGACCGCTTTCACGATCTTGGCGTAGCCTGTGCACCGGCAGACATTGCCCGATATGGCGCGGCGTATCTCACCTTCCGCAGGGGTCGGGTTATCGTTCAGGAGCGCCTGGGAGGTGAGGATCATCCCCGGGCCGCAGAATCCGCACTGGATCGCGTGGTTCTCTACAAAGGCTGCCTGGATAGGGTGCAGCTTGCCTCCCTGGGCAAGCCCTTCGATGGTGGTAATCTTTCTGCCTTCCATAGCCACGGCCAGCGTCAGGCAGGATCGCACCGGCTGACCGTCGACAAGCACCGTACAGGACCCGCAGGCGCCTTCACCACAGCCCTCTTTTGTACCGGTGAGCTGGAGGTCATCGCGCAATACCTCAAGCAGGGTGCGGTTCGGCGGCGTCACCACCGCATGGGTTTCATTATTCACCGTCAGGGTAAGGGAATATCGCTTCATCTCCTTCATTTCACATCCCCCTCTTCATATCGGTCCGGGCTCCCTGGAGGGCCCTTTGCGCGAACACGCGCACCATTTTTTTCCGGTAATCTCCGGGTAGAGCGAGATTGTCCACGCCTTCCGACAGTTCATAGGCCATCTCGGCGGCCGCTGCAAAATCTGCATCCTCCGGTAATTTTCCCGAAAGTGCCGCAGGAGCCCCGGCGACAATCCTGGGCGCGGGGCCGGAGGCGCCGATGACAAGACGGCTGGCGGCAATCTTCCCGTCGGCGCTGAGCGCCAGAAAAGCCGCCGCAGACGCCAGGGGGTAATCCATGCTGCCCCTGACCCGGAGTTTCCGGTAAGCGGAACCATAGGCGCCGTTTTGTTTCGGGATAATGATCCCCGTGAGCAGCTCATTGCTTTCTATGGATAAAGGTTGTGTGCCCTGCCCGGTAAAAAGATCAATAATGGGAATGGTCCGCCGGGCGCCGCTCTTTTCGAGGACGCATTGGGCGTCAAATGCAATGAGCGCCGTCGCCATATCGCCCAGATAGACACTGAAGCAGCGTTTGCCGCCCTTTACGGCCAGACAGATTGCGCCGCCCCTTTTATGGCACACCTCCAGCCCCTTCAACACGATCTCGGACTGGTTGTAGAACTGGCACCGCGTATTCTGCAGGATATTCCCCCCGATCGTCCCCATATTGGCCAGGGGCGGAGCGGCCACCTGAAAGGCGGCTTCCGCAACGGCCTTATATTTATGCTGCAGCAGGGAGGAGTCTCGTATTTCATTTACGGAAACATTGGCGCCGATGATGATGGACTGTTCATGGTCGACGATGCCTTCCAAATCCCGTAATTTTTTGATGTTCATTACATAGTCGGGACTGATCAGTCTCAACTTCAGGCGATTGACAACCTCCGTCCCGCCGGCGATGATTTGCACCGTGTCCCGGTAAGCATCCAGCATCGATAAGGCTTCCGGAACGGTTGACGGTTCCAGGTACTCAAAAGGGGGAAGTTTCATGCACCACTCCTTCCTGCGTCGGCCTGCGCTTTTTCCTGCAAGGCCCGGAGCACCTTCTCCGGAGTAATCGGCAGCTCCCTGATCCGGACGCCTACGGCATCATAGATGGCGTTGGCGATGGCCGGCGCCGTGGGCACAAGTCCCGGTTCTCCGATGCCCTTGGCCCCGAAGGGTCCGGCCTGCTCGTCCGTCTCCACAATGACGGCCTGGACCGGCGGCACGTCTTTCGCGGTGGGCATCTTATAGTCCAGGAAGTTGCCGTTCTTCAGATGCCCTTTTTCGTAGATCATTGTCTCGCCGAGGGCGTAGCCGATCCCCATCAGCCCACCCCCGTATATCTGGCCTTCCAGCAGCATGGGGTTGATGGCCTTGCCTACATCGTGGGCCGCTATGTAATTGAGGATCTTTACCTGTCCCGTCTCCCGGTCCACCTCTACCTCCACCCCATGGACGCCGTACGCGTAGGAGACAGAGAGGTTGCCTTTAAATTCCTTGTCAAAATTCTCGTTGGGCGGATCGTAAAAGTGTTCCGCCATGAACATCTTTCCGCCGGGAGTGTAATGGCCCTTTCTCAGCACCTTGGACAGGGGCATACTCTTTTCCTTGTCCTGCATGGAGAAGACGACGCCGTTTTTTATGTCCAGAGATGCCGGGTCTTCGCCCATATTCTGCGCCGCCACCGCCAGCATCTTCTCCCTGATTTTCTGCGCCGCGCCCAAGGCCGAATTCCCGGCCACAAAGGTAGACCGGCTCGCATGGGCTCCCACGTCCCAGGGACAGACGTCCGTATCGTTATTGATGACGTTGATATCATCAATGGTCACGCCGAGCACTTCCGCCACGATCTGCGCAATGACCGTCTCCGATCCCTGACCGATTTCCGTAGCCCCGGTCAGGACATCGACCTTCCCCCGGTCATCCATTTTGATGATCGTACCGCAGCCATCGGACTTGTATACCCTGGCGCCGCCGCCCACATGGATAAGCGACGCCATCCCGACGCCGCGGCCATTGCCGTTCCCCTTTTTGCCCTTCCAGTCGAGCCTCTTGACGACCTCAGCCATACACTCCTTCATCCCGCAGGAGGTGACCTGGAAATTCTGAGGCGTAAGCTCTCCGGGTTCGTTGGCATTTCGGAAACGCAGCTCATAGGGGTCAAGGCCCGCCTTCTCGGCCAGTTGGTCGAGCGATGATTCAATGGCAAAGGTGGCCTGGGGATTTCCGTAGCCCCGCATGGCCTGACTGTAGGTGTTGTTCGTATAGACGCATTGGGCAACGTACTTGATGTTCGGCACCTTGTAGAGCGATGAGATGGGCATCATCATGACGGAAGGCGTCGTCGCCCCCCAGGACGTGTAGGCGCCGTTATCGAGAACCATCTCCACTTCACGGAAGGTAAGCCGACCGTCCTTGTCGCACCCCTGGGAGATCTTCGTGATCGAACACTGCCGGGGCGAGGTGGCGAAAAATTCCTCCTCCCGGGAGAAAATGAACTTGACCGGCTTTCTCGTTTTCATGGAGAGCAGGATAGCAATATATTCATAGGCGTAGGTATCAAGCTTGCTGCCGAAACCGCCGCCTATGGTGCATTGAATGATCCGTACCCGTCTGCCTTTGAGCCCGAAGGCGGCTAACGCTTCGATGTAGTCGTTCTGGGCCAGGGAAGGGATCTGGGTATTGCTGTACATGGTGAGGTTATTGCTCGTATCGAGGGCGGCAAGACAGCCGCTGGTACCGAGGCAGCAGTGCGTTACCCACTGGGTGCGGAAGGTATCGGAAACGACATAAGCGGACTCTTTTTTCGCCGACTCCACATCGCCGCAGACGAGTTTCCAGGGCATCTTCAGGATATTGGACTTCATCTCCTCGTGGACGAGCGGCGCCCCCTCCTTCATGGCTTCCAGAGGGTCAAAAATCCCCGGCAACTCCTCATACTCGACTTCAATGAGTTCCAGGGCCGCGGCGGCAATCTCGGCACTCGTGGCCGCAACGGCGGCGATCTCATCCCTCGTGGAACGGACCCGGCCTCCCTTCAGCGGGGGGTTGTCCTTCATGATGCCGAACCGGAAATCGTTGGGCACGTCGGCGGCGGTGATGACGGCCGTCACGCCGGGGAGGCGCTCCGCCCTCGCGGTGTCCAGTTTCAGTATTTTCGCGTGGGCATATTGACCGTAGAGAATCCCGCCGTAGAGCATGCCCGGTATCTTCAAGTCCTGAATATAGGTTGCGCCGCCGGTGACTTTCAGCGGGGCGTCCCTCTTGGTGATTTTTTTCCCCACCGTGGTAAGATCGCTCATGTTCGCCCTCCGCCGGCAACGGTTTTTATCGCATCGATAATCTGCACATAGCCGGTACAGCGACAAAGATTGCCGGCAATGTTGTCCTTGATGTCGTCTTCCGTCGGCTTC
>JAHIMW010000199.1 GCA_018896355.1 Pseudomonadota bacterium | reverse complement strand
TCCGGGAATCCGCCCTGAAGCTTCGTATGTGCAGTCTGGAATATCATGTCTATGGCGTTCCTTATCGAGTAAAGGAAGAAGCAACTGCCTTCCCTACATATCGAACACCTTGAGAACTTCATCACCGAAGTGGTTGATGGCGATGTTTTTTTCCAGGCAGCGGCGGATATCGCCGAAATCATTGTAGAGAAGAGAGGGCGTGCCGTTCTTCATGCATATTTCGTAGAGGAGTGGCTTCGCGAAGACCTGATCGGCGGCGCCGGCGGGGCAGACGTCGGAATAACCGTCGCCGACGTAGATGATCCGGTCGTAATCGGACCGGAATCGGTCGAGAAGGGAGCGTTTGCAGGTCCCGCACCGCCCGCACTCCTCGCTCGCCAAAGGAAAGGCGAAGTCGATCCGGTCATCCTCCCGAAAGAGAAGACGGTTGGAGTAGAATTCTACATCGAGACCGTATTTCCGGAGGATCGCCTCGATGTAGACGTCGAGGCCGTCGGAGACGATCTTGAGATCGATCTTCCGCTCCCGGCAGAAGCTTAAAAATTCCGGAAAGAAGGGATCGAGCCGTTCGCGGCGGAGCACAAATTCCAGCACCTGCGACCGGTTCGCCCGAAACAGCGGCGCGATCCGGCTGTAGGCGACCCGGGAGCCGACCTCCCCCGCAGAGTAGGAGCGGTCGATCTCCTCCCACCCTTTCGCGAAACGTTCCAGGAATGCGTTGCCCATATCCACGCTGCAGACCGTCCCGTCGAAATCGCAGACGACCAGTTGGCGTTCGCGCGGGGCTCCCCCGCCGGATCTGGGCGAACAGATCGGATGATCATTCATGATCGGGATCATTATTATTCTTGAAGTATTTCATGAGGATATTAATCCCTGCCAGGATCAGCAGCACGGGAAGCAGAAAAGTGGCGATACGGGGAAGGCGCGGCCCTCCCCGTTCGGATCGCTACAATTTCTCCGCCAGCTTCAGGAACGGCTTGAACAGATCGAGCGGGATGGGGAACGCTATCGTCGAATTGTTCTCCGCCGCGATCTGGTTCAGGGTCTGGAGGTAGCGGAGTTGCAGCGACATCGGTTGCGTTTCCATCAGGGCCGCCGCCTCGATGAGCTTCTGGGCGGCCTGGAACTCCCCTTCCGCATTGATCACCTTTGCCCGCCGTTCTCTCTCCGCTTCCGCCTGTTTGGCAATGGCCCGTTTCATCTCCTCAGGCAGGTCGATCTGCTTGACCTCGACGTGGGAGACCTTGATCCCCCAGGGTTCGGTGCTCCGGTCCAGGATCTCCTGGAGCTGGAGGTTGATCTTCTCCCGCTCTGAGAGAATTTCGTCCAGTTCCATCTGGCCGCAGACACTCCGGAGGGTCGTCTGGGAGAGCTGCGAAGTCGCATAGAGGTAATTCTCGACATCGATCACGGCGGCTTTCGCGTCCATGACCCGGAAATAGACGACGGCGTTGACCTTGATCGAGACGTTGTCCCGGGTGATGACATCCTGCGGGGGAATATCCATCGTGATCGTCCGCATGTCGATCCGGACCATCTTGTCGACGATTGGGATCAGGATGATGAGCCCGGGGCCCTTCGTGGCGATGACCCTTCCCAGGCGGAAGATGACGGCCCGCTCATACTCGTTGAGGATCCGGATGGCTGAGGAAAGAAACATGATGACCAGAACGACCACGACGATTAATGGATACATACCTGACATGACCTGCCTCCTTTATTTCACGATGGGTTATTGTTCGATGGGTTCTACCTTGACTTTCAGATTTTCCACATGGATCACCCGTATTTTGGCCCCCCTGGTTATCGGAAAGTCGCTTATTGCATTCCAGTGCTCCCCGTGAATCAGCACCTTACCCTCCGCGTTGATATCGGTTATTGCCAAGCCTTGCTCGCCCCACATCCCCTCTTGGCCTCCCTGCCGCGGCCGGAGCTGCGCCTTGACGGCAATCGCAATCACGGCAATGAAGAAGAGCGACGTGATCGACACCGCCGGGATGAGGACGCCCCAGGAGACCCGCAGCGACAGATCGGGGGTCTGGAAGAGCATCAGCGACCCGATGGCAAGCGAGACAATCCCGCCGATGGTAAGTATCCCGTGGCTGATCACCTTGATCTCCGCGATGAACAGGATGATGGCAAGGAGGATCAGCGCAACCCCGGCGTAGTTCACCGGCAACGTCTGCATCGCAAAGAAGGCCATGATCAGCGATATCCCTCCGATCACGCCGGGCAGAATGACGCCCGGGGTGGAAAACTCGAAGTATAGGCCGGCGAGACCGATCAGAAGCAGGATGTAGGCGATGTTCGGGTCGCTGAGCGCGGAGAGGACCTTCTGCCGGACGCCCATCATTTTTTCATTGAGGACGGCGCCTTTCGTCTTCAGGACCTTCTTCCCCGCCACCAGCGTCACCTCCCGGCCGCTCATCTGTTCCATAAGACGGTTGAGATCCGTCGCCACGTAATCGATCACCTTCAAACGCAAGGCCTCCTCGGCGGTGATCGACTCGCTCTTCCGGACCGCCTTCTCGACCCACTCTTCATTCCGGGCCCTCTTGTTGGCGATCCCCCGGAC
>JAHIMW010000198.1 GCA_018896355.1 Pseudomonadota bacterium | reverse complement strand
TCGTTCCAGGAGACCACGAAGGAGAAGATCATCGTGGCGGCAAGGCCCGGCAAAGCCAACGGCAGAACGATTCTGACAAATGACCGAAACTTGCTGCACCCCAGCGTCCATGACGCCTCTTCCAGTTCATGGGGAATGCCCATGAAGAGGCTGGACGACACGAGGATGGCAAACGGCAGCGCCAGGGCGGTATGAACAAGGGCAACGCCCAGATGGGTGTCGTAGAGTCCCACGCTGATGAAGCGGGTAACCAGGGGGAGGGCCAGGATGGCCAGCGGAAAGGCGCGCGTCATTACGATCAGAATCCGGAAAATGTTCTGCCCTCTGAAGTCGAATCTTGCCAGTGCGTATCCGGCCGGGGCGCCGAGGATGATCGCAAAAATCATCGTAAGGGCGGCAACGATCACGCTGTTGAACACCGCATCCCAAACGCCGTTGACGTGGATGAAGAAGCTTAATGTCTCCATTGAAAATTTCGTCGGCAACCAGGACTTGGGCCAGGCCAGCAGGTCTGCCTTTGACGAAAATGCGCTGACTGCAATCATGTAAATCGGAATCAGCCAGAGCAGGGCGAGAACGCTTGCTATCCAGAAGTACCGCTCAGCGGAACGTTTCATGACAATGTCTCCCGGCGGACCTTGAGCGCCTTGAGGTAAACGAAGGTTGCGGCGACGGAAATCAGGAGGATGAAAAGGGCGTATGCAGAGGCCACATGGGTGTTTTGATAGGCGCCCTGCCAGTTGTACGCCTCCCCCACCAGGACCGGAAAATCGCGTCCGGCGAGGGCGTAGACCACGGCAAACACCTCAAAGGCAAGAACGGTGCGCAGGATCAGCGCCGACTGAATGGTGGGTTTGAGCAGCGGCAGCGTGACCCTGGTAAACTTCTGCCATGGTTTCGCGCCGAAGACCTCCGCCGCCTCCCCGTACTCCCTGGGAATGAGCTGCCAGCCTGCCACCACGATGACCAAGACGATCGCCGTGGCGCGCCAGACCTCGGCAATGAAAATAGCGATGAAAAGCGCCAGCGGATGCTGATAGCTGAGCCAGTTCACCGGTTGATCCACGATGCCCGCCATGTTTAATAAAGTATTGAAATAGCCGCGATCGCCGAGGATGGCAAGCCAGGCAAGACCGGCGGCCAGGTCCGATATCCCCAGGGAGATGGTCCACAGGTAGAGAAAAGCCGAACGGCCGCGGGGCGCCCGTTCCAGCAGGGATGCCATACCCAGCGCGATCGCCATTTGCACCGGAACGACAGCCGCCACGAGGAGCAGGGTGTTCTTGAGGGAGACCGTAAAATTCATGTCGCTCAGCATCTTTTGCAGATGCATTGCGGTCCAGCCCCGGCCGGGCTGGTGAAATGCCATGAGCGCCGTTTCAATAAGCGGCCATACGAACAGAACGCACAGAAAAACAACGCTGGGCGCAATCAAACAATAGGCGACAACTTCCGGATTTCGATTGATTTTAATGATTTTCGCTCCCGCGATCCGATGACTGCAATAAGCCGCCCGATAGACAAACAAAACTCCGGACAAAAGGTTCTTTGCTTAAGTTTTGATATGAACAATCCGTCCGGCGGGATAATTCCCATGCCGGCGGCAAGTAAGCGCGCCTGATCCCCGCAACAAATTCACAGAACAGGGCAGGGTTGAGTTCCGGAACTTTCATCAGGCGCCCAGCAGGGAGCATTTGCCGCCTTTATGACTTCGCTGAGAACCCTGGCCTGTTCGTTCAACACGGTACGGATGTTTTCATTGCGAATAATAATGCGCTGAAAGGTGTCGATGAAAACCTTGTTGAACTCGCCGTTGCGTGCGCCGAGACCTACGGGCAGTTTGGCCGCTTTGCCGTCCTTTGCCCCGAATGTTTTTAAAACACCCTCCGCCGCAATACGTGTGCCTTGGGGAAGCTTTCCCACATCCGCCTTTACCGCGGGGAAAAACCCCACTTCCTGAAGCGCCAAAGCCTGGATTTTCGGCTTGGTCAGATGGTCGATCAAACGAACCGCTGCGCTTCGATCGGGCGTGTTTTTGGGAATCGCCAGGCCTACAAGTACAGGCATGTAGTATCGTCCCTTCGGACCCGCAGGCGCCGGGAAGGCGACAAAATCGCCCGGTTTTTCCGTGAGCGCCGGAAGCAGTCGCGCCGTATGGTCAAAGGCAACCCACACTTCGCCCGTTTTGAGAGGCTCTTCCATGAAGTTATAGGCCGTTGAACGCGGATTGGTGTATTGCCAGAGCTCTCGGAGATCGGCCCACATCTTTTCGGCGTCACCGGTTTTGAAGGTGCGCACAAGACCGCCTGTATAGTCCGGATAGACGTAGCCCTGAAAAAAGCGGTGCAGCAGACCTTTCGGACCGGCGGGAAGGCCGAACTTTGCCGCACCCGTGGCCTGCTTCAGGTTCTTTGACCACTCGATAACCTGTTCCCAGGTCAAACGGTCGAGGTCGGCGCCCCTGGGCAGGTAGTTCAAGGCCTTTTTGTTTGCCGCCATGATATAGGTGTTGGTCAGGAAGGGAACAAATCGGAAAGCCTTGCCGCCCATTTTTGCCAGTTCCAAAGAGCCGGCGGAAAAGTCCCTGCTTGCCGACAATTGCCGGATCACGTCACTGACGTCGGTCAGCCCTCCCATTGCATCCAGCGGCGCCAGCTCGCCCTCAAGCGCGATGGTGACGTGCACCCTTCCCTTTGCCGCCGCCAGCTCCGCCTGCATTCTGGTCTGATAGGTATTCGAATCCTCGGGAATAAAATTGACCGGATCGGCAGCCCCTTTGAGAAGCACGTTGCGCATCTTCTCGGCCTCTTCGATCGGACGAAGCTGGGTCGAAACTACGGTGGTCTGGGCTGCCGCAACGGCGGTGAAGCAGAATAACAATACCGCCGCCATTAAGGATGGGGTTCTCATGAGACACCTCCTTTCTTCTGCGTTTATCTTAGGGTTATGAATGGTTAAAGCTTCTCGCCATCAATAAGCGAGTTGAGAATCAATCTGTGATGGAATTCTTGAACCAACTATTTACGGGCCTACTATAGGAGAACGGAGTATCCGTGTCAAGATAATAAAGCTTCATGATATCATAGCTATTGATAGAAAGATTCGGGATGATAAAAATGGTGTTTGAGTACTCTTGGTCATAATTTTATTTCATGCTCATAGCCACCTTTACATCGCGTTACGGAAGAGATCGATCAGGCCAAAGGGCATCAGACCTAAGTAGATAATAACGATGTTGAAGATCCAGCAGAGAACTTTTTCATGGAAGGCCAGAGCGAGGGGCCGCAACTCCTCCGACTCGCGGGAATAGCTGACCCTGACGAGGTTGAGGTAGTAGAAGATGGAGATCACGGTGTTGACGGCCGCGATGATCACAATGGCGAGATAACCCGCCTTGAATGCGGTCACAAAAAGGAAGAACTTTCCGGTGAAACCGCCGGTCGGCGGAATCCCCGCCAGCGAGAAGGCGGCCACGGCCAGTGTAAAGGCGAGCAGCGGCGACCGTCGGGCAAGGCCGCTCAGGTCGTTGATCGTGACATTCTCCCCTCTTCGCGAAAGCAGCATCACCACGTAGAACAGTGCGAGATTCATGAAGAGATAAACGGTGATGTAATAAACCACGGCCGCGTTCCCCTCCCGGTTGAAGGAGAGAAGACCCATCATCAGGTAGCCTGCGTGGGCGATTCCCGAATAGGCCAGCAGCCTCTTGACATCCTTCTGGACCAGTCCCACCAGGTTGCCGAGGGTCATCGAAAAGGCGGCCAACACGATGATCACCGTCGCCAGTTGCGCCGGGGACGCAGAGGCCAGCATCGCCATCCGGATCAGCAGCGCGGTGGCGGCGATCTTCGGAATCGTCGCGATAAATGTCGTCGTGGCGTCGGACGCGCCTTCGTAGATGTCCGGCGCCCAGAAATGGAGCGGGAAAAGGGAAAGTTTAAAGAAAAAGGCGGTCAGCGTAAGGATGATCGCCAGAACCCCCAGCGGCTGTGCAAGAAATTGGGGCAACCTTGCCATGATATCGGCAAGATAAGTGGAATGGGCCATGCCGTAGAGGTAGCCCATGCCGTACAGCATGATCCCCGTCGAAATGGCGCCGAAAAAGAGATATTTCATCGCCGCTTCAATCTGTGTCCGGGTCTGGGCCTTTCTCAGGGGGACAACGGCATAGAGGCTGAAAGAGGAGATCTCCAGACTGACGACGATGGAAATCAGTTCGACCGAACTGACCAGGATCATCAGCCCCAGCGTGGAAAAGCCGAGAAACATGAAAAACTCTGGCAGGTTTTCCACTTCGTTCTCTTTCTCGAACATGAAAACGACGAGCGTAAATCCGGCGGAGAGCAATACCTTGAAAACCTGGGAGAAAAAATCGACCTGGTAGGCTCCGGCAAAAAGAGTGCCCCGTGCGCCCGCACAGGTAAGTGCCACGAAGAAACCCACCAGCGCAAGGACCCTGGCCGCGGTAAAAAGGGAGATCTTTTTCTTCCCGACCGACAGGAAGAGAAAGAAAACCGAAAATAAAAGCATGTACAATTCTGGAAGCAGCGTCATCGGGTCAACCCCTTACTGGGATAATTTATTCAGTTGCATAAAAAGGTGTACGAGCGTGGTTTCCATAACCCGGACAAACGGGGCGGGGAAAAGCCCCACCCAGATCACAAAAATGGCAAGTGGCGTCAGATAAACAAATTCCCTGACATCCAAGTCTTTTAAATCTCTCTTGTCTTCCCTGCCCCAGGCGATCTGTTTCAGAAGCTTCAGCATGTAGGCGGCAGCCACGACCGCCCCGACCGCGGCGAAGAAACCGGCCGTTCTGCTTTTGATAAAGGCGCCGATCAGCACATACAGTTCGCCGACAAAACTGTTCGTCCCGGGAAAGGCGAAGGAGGAGACGGCAAACAGGCCGAAAAAGCCCACATAGGCGGGCATGAATTTGCCGAGCCCGGCATTGTCATAGATCTGGCGGCTGTGGGTCCGCTCGTAGATAATGCCCACCATCAGAAAGAGCGCGCCCGTCGTGACGCCGTGGTTGAGCATCTGGAGCATGGCGCCCATAAAACCATAGACCGTAAAGGTGAATATGCCCAGCGTCACAAAACCCATATGGGCCACGCTCGAATAGGCGATCAGCTTTTTCATGTCCGTCTGGCTCAGACAGACAAACCCCCCGTAGATGATCGCAACGACGGAAAGAACCATCACGAAGGGGGCGAAATAGAAACTGGCCTGGGGAACAATCGGAAGGCAAAATCTCAGAAATCCGTATGTTCCCATCTTCAGCAGAATGCTCGCCAGAAGCACGCTGCCCGCCGTCGGCGCCTCCGTGTGGGCGGCCGGCAACCATGTATGAAACGGAAACATCGGCACCTTGATCGCGAACGCAATCGCAAAGGCCAGAAATACCCAGATCTGGAACGTAAAACCGTAACCTTTGAACATCGCCTCGGGGATGCTGAAGGTGCCGTTCGCAAGGTAGAGGGCGATGATGGCAACCAGAAGAAAAACACTGCCGAAGAGCGTGTAGATGAAGAACTTCAGCGAGGCGTAATCCTTGTTCGGCCCGCCCCAGACGGCGATCAGCAGGTACATCGGGATCAGCATCGCCTCCCAGAAAACGTAAAACAGGATGAAATCGAGGGCGCAGAAGACGCCGATCATCGCCGTTTCCATCAGCAGGATGCAGATCATGAACTCCTTCACCCGCTTCTCGATCGCCTTCCAGGAGCAAAGAACACAGAGGGGTGAGATCAGGGCCGTCAACACGATCAGCATGATCGAGATGCCGTCCACACCGAGAACGTAATTGATGTTGTACGCCGGTATCCAGGAGAGGCGCTCGCCGAACTGGAAAAGCGGCGTCGCGGCATTGAAGTTGAAAAAAAGGATCAGCGAAACCAGCAGTGTCAGAAGCCCCGCGACGAAGGCCGTGATCTTGATCTTGCTGTCGTCCTTCAGCAAAAGGATGAAGAACGCCCCCGCCAGGGGCAGAAAGATCACCGTGGAAAGGATGGGGAACCCGAAGGGATTCATGGTCAAGTATGGCGACATGGTTTCTTATTCCTTAAAAGCCTTTAAGTATCCACCCTATAAAACCAGCCAGAGGATCGCGAAAAACAGGAAAAGCGAAAGGCCGATATAGGTCTGAATTCTTCCCGTCTGCATTTTTTTTACGACGGAACCGAAATCCATGACGGAATAGGCCGTGCCGTCGACGACCCCGTCAATGGCCTTCTGATCAAACGTGTAGGATAATTCCGCATTCTTGAAGAGCGCACGGAGCCCCAGCGTGCGGTAAAGTTCGCCCCAGAGCGTGTCAAACGGGGCGATCACCTTTTCGTCAAACTTCATAAAGAGCAGCGTTCCCCTGCGATAGAACCAATCGACGTCGAGGTTCAACTTCGCCTCCGGCGATAGTTTCTTCACCATCAGGTAAAAGACCAGGCCCGTAAAGGAGAGGATCTGCATCGCCTCCGAGAGGTGGGCCAGGTTATAGGGGTGGTACTCCACCGGGAAGGGCAGCAGAACATACAGCGTCTGCGGGAAGACGCCGATGATGAAACAGAGAAGGGCGGTGAGTCCCATCGCCCAGAGCATGTTCAGCGGGGGTTCCTTGACCTGGAGAGGCTCCGCCGCCTCCTTGCCGAAGAAGGCGAAATAGGTCACCTTCAGTCCAACGGAGAGGAAGGTTCCGATGCCCGCCAGATTGAGCCACGACATAAGCCAGATTCTTCCCTCATGATGCGCCGCGGAGACGATCATCGATTTGCTGACAAACCCGCTGAAGAGCGGAAATCCGGAAATCGATACGGCCCCGACGATATAAAAAATCATCGTCAGCGGCATGTATTTGTACAGGCCGCCGAGCCGGCTCATTTTCGCCGTTCCGGTCATATAAAGCACGGACCCTGCGCCCATGAAGAGCAGCGCCTTGTAGAGGATGTGGGCAAAGGCATGGGCCGCTGCGCCGTTGACGGCCATCGCGGTGCCGATGCCGATGCCGGCCACCATGTAGCCCACCTGGCTTATGATGTGATAGGCCAGAACGCGGCGGATGTCATTTTCGATGACGGCGTAGCAGACCCCGAATACCGTCATGGCTGTTCCCATGATGGCCAGGATTTCAAAGCCGGAGAAGCCCCTGGCCAGAACGTAGACCGCCGTTTTGGTTGTAAACGCGCATAAAAATACGGCGCCTTCGACGCTCGCCTCCGGATAGGCGTCCGGGAGCCATGCATGGAGGGGCAGTACGGCGGCATTCAGCGCAAAACCTGCGAGAATCAGGTACTCCGGCAAGGAGGCGTTGGCGGACAGGATGCTGTTGAAGGCAAGGCTCCCCGTCTTTTGGTAATAGAGCATCATCCCGGCCAGGAACAGGAGGCCGCCGAAAACATGGAACAGCAGATAGCGGAAACCCGCCGCGATGGACTTTTCCTTTTTCCCGTACCAGATAAGGAACACGGAAGAGAAGGCCATGACCTCCCAGAAGATGAAGAGGGTCAGGTAATCGCCGGCAAACAGCGCCCCGAGGGCGCTGCCCACATAAAAGAAACCGGCGATGTGGTGCCCGTCTTCTTCCCGGTGGAGCGCATAGAGTGCGCCCAGGAAGGCCATGATCACGAATACCCACGCAAAGACCATTGAGAGCTTGTCAACGCGCCCGAACACCCCTTCCATGCCAAGGAAATGGTACACCCCGTACGTCCCGTACCGGGCAAACGCAACGGATACGATGGCCGCAACGGGGATCAGCAGAATAAACCCCTTTTTTGCCTTCCCCCGGAGCAGCGGCAAAAGCAAGGCCCCCACGAAAAAGAAGAGCGCCGGATGAATCCAACTATCCATAATAATCCTCGTCCTTGCTCAGAAACAAATGTGCAATTCCTTTACTGATCTTGATGAGCAGAAAGCAGCCGGCCAGCGCAAAAAAAGTCCAGAAGGCGTAAATCTTGTCCACGAAGTAATGGGCATGCTCCCGCGGCAGAAACAGGTCGAACAAAACCAGCGCGCCCAGGAATACGAAAAAGGCGGTCTTCAGCGGCGCGGCTTTCGCTATCAGGTATTCTATGATCTTCAATACGTTCATCTAAAACCTCTTATTTCCCCCTCCCCTTGGTCCCCTCCCGCCGGGGGAGGGGAAGGTTCACTTCAAAAGAGTTTCCCGATCAGCCCGACAAAGAAATCGGGAAAGATTCCAAGCACCAGCGAGATGATTGACGCCAGAACCAGGGGCACGACCATCGTCAGCGGCGCTTCCTGAATATCTTTTCTGCTCCAGCGCTCCTTTTTCCCCTGGAAAAACGCCCGGATCGTAATGGGGACAAAATAACCGGCGTTCAGGAGGGTGCTGGCGAGCAGTACGATGAGGATCGGGATATTTCTGATTTCGAGGGCGCCGCTCAACAGGTACCATTTTGTAACGAAACCGGCCACGGGCGGCGCGCCGATCATGCTGAGCGACGCCAGTGCAAAAGCTCCCATCGTAAAGGGCATAGCGTAGCCGATCCCCGCCATGTCGCTGATCTTTTTCTTGTGCGAAGCCACATAGATTGCCCCGGCGCAGAAGAACAGCGTGATCTTGCTGAATCCGTGGTTGACGATATGAATGATCCCGCCCAGCACACCCGAATTGTCCAGCAGAGCCACCCCCAGGATGATGTACGACAACTGACTGACCGTGGAATAGGCCAGCCGCGCCTTCAGGTCATCCTTCGTGAGGGCGATGATGGAAGCGGCAAGGATGGTGAAGGATACGACGTAGGCCGTGACCAGGCCGATTCCCAGATCCTGCAGGACGCCCGTTCCAAATGTGGAAAGCATCACCCTGGCGATGCAGAAGACGCCGGCTTTCACGACGGCAACGGCATGCAGCAGCGCGCTAACCGGCGTGGGGGCAACCATCGCCGAAGGCAGCCAGTTGTGGAAGGGCATGATGGCCGCCTTGGCGAACCCGGCGACAAAGAGCACATAGGTGACGGTAATCCACAACGAATCGGCCGTCGCGGGAAACACGCCCGTTCGGATGTTATCGGCAAAGTCCAGCGTTCCCGTCATTACATACGTCAGGATCAGCGCGGGCAGAAGAAAACCCTTCGATGTTCCCATCAGATAAACAAGGTATTTCTTGCCCCCGGCATACCCCTCTTCATCCTGATGGTGGGCAACCAGCGGATAGGTGAAGAGGGTGATCACCTCGTAGAAGAGGTAGAGGGAAAAGAGACCGCCCGAATAGGAGACGCCCTGGGCCCCGAAGATCGCAATCGCAAAACAGGCGTAATACCGGGTCTGCGCATGCTCATTGAGACTCCGCATGTAGCCGATGTTGTAGACGGAGGCAAAGATCCACAGAAACGACGAAACGATGCCGAAGATCAACGAGAGGGCGTCCACCCGGAAATTCAACGAGATTCCGGGGGCGATGGAGGAAAGCGTATACAGGATGCGGTTGCCCTGCCAGATGGCGGGAACCATGGCCATCACGGATAAAAAGGTGAGCACGGCGCCGGCAACAGACCAGAACTCTCTCAGGTTCGGCCGCTTGCCCGAAACCATGATGAGAATGGAGGTAACGAGAACAATGCCGATCGGCAATAGGGGTAATGCGCTCTCCATAACCATAGGTCAGTCTTTCATCTCCTTCAGCTCTCCACTCTCGATGTGCTTGTATTTCTTGAAAATGAGCATGATGATGCCGAGCGCGATGGCTGCTTCCGCCGCGGCAATCCCCATGATGATCAGCGTAAAGGCGATCCCGTAGCCGTTCTCGGGGGAGACGAACCGGTTCAGGGCGACCAGATTCAAACCGGCGCCGTTCATGATCAGCTCCATGGAGACCAGCATCCCGATCAGCGTGCGCCGATAGACGACGCCGGCAATGCCGCAAAAGAGCAAAAACAGGGCTACGAAAAGATAGATGTGCTGATTGTTGTATAACAGATCGCTCATTTGTTCCCCCGGGAAAAAAGGGCAAGCATGATCGCGCCCAAAATGGCCACAACCAGAAGAAGCGATATCAGCTCAAAGGGCAGAACCAGGTCGTTCAATAAAAGGCGTCCGATCTCCTTTGTAGTGATCTTGAATGAGGGCGTTACTGCTCGCGGAAAGGTTTCCATGACGAACCGGACGAACATGAACAGCGAAACCAGCGCAACACCGAGCGCCGCGGCGAATTTTCCGATGGTTGTCCACTCCTTCGGTTTCCGGTACAGCGGGCCGATCAGCATCACGGCAAACGCAATCAGAACGGAAACGGCCCCCACATAGATCAGGATCTGCATCATCGAGAGAAATGGGCTCTCCAGGTAGATATAAAGACCGGCGATTCCGAACATCGTGGTGACCAGCCCCATCATCGCATAGACGATGGACCCGGATAAAACGGCCATTGCGGCGCCGCCCAGCGTCACGACAACGGTGATCAGGAATATGATTTCACCAACATTCATGATGTTTTTTTCCTTTTCTCAAATTCCTTGACCAGTTCGTAATAAAAATCCTCTCTTTTATAACCTGCGCAGTTGAAATCGGCGGAAAAAGCGAGGCAGTCGGACGGGCAGCTCTCCACGCAGATGCCGCACTGACTGCACGTCGTATAATCGAGGGTATAGGATGTGGCGGTCTTCCTCTTTTCGCCCTCCCGCTTTTCCCCTTCGACATTCTTGATCGATCCCGACGGACAGTTCTTCGCGCAGATGCCGCAAGCGATACAACCGTTTTTCTCCGGATTTTCGGTGCTGGCCAGGAGTTTGATATGACCGCGGAAGCGCGGGCTGATATTCAGCAACTGGCGCGGATACTGGGACGTCACCACCGGCTGAAACATCGCCCTGATGGTAACCCCCAGGCCGGCAAGCAGCGAACCGGCGCCCTGGATGAATGACGAAGGTGATACCGTCATAATTTCAATAACCCTCCCGTGACAAGCAGGTTGATGAAAGCCAGAGGGATAAGCGCTTTCCAGGATATGTTCAGCAACTGGTCGAACCTCACGCGGGGAAAGGTCCATCGGAGCCACATGATGACGAAGACGAGGGAATAAGACTTCAGCAGAAACCAGACAATCCCGGGCAGGAAGGGCCCCTGGTATCCGCCGAGGAAAAACGTGACGGCAATCGCGCTGACAATAAAGATGTTCGTATACTCGGCAAGAAAGAAGAGCGCAAATCGCATGCCCGAATATTCCGTGTGATAGCCCGCCACCAGTTCGCTTTCCGCCTCGGGCAGGTCAAAGGGGGTTCGGTTGGTCTCGGCGACGGCGGCGATGAAATAGATCAAAAAGGCAAGCGGCTGGTAAACGACAAACCAGAGTCCGTTCTGCGCCTCCACGATGGTCTTCAATGAGAAGGAGTTGGTCATCATGATGATGGGCAAAAGCGAAAGCAGCAGCGGGATCTCATAGGCAATGTTCTGCGCAATGCTTCGGATCGCCCCGATCAGCGCATATTTGTTGTTGGATCCCCAGCCGGCCATAAGGATGGAAAACACCGAAAGGGATGAAAACGCCAGGATCACCAGGATGCCTACGTTGATGTCCATGACCAGAAGCGAGGCGCTGAAAGGAATCACAATGAAGGATACGAGAACGGGGACGAAAATGATCATCGGGGCGAGATAGTAGAGGGGTTTGTCCACGTCGCGCGGCGTCAGGATCTCCTTGCCCAGCAGTTTCAGCGCATCGGCGATCGGCTGGATCAGGCCGTAGGGGCCGACCTCCTTGGGACCGATCCGCCGCTGCATATGCCCGGCCACTTTTCTCTCCGCCCAGGTCAATATCAGCGCATTGAACACGACAAAAATCAGCACGCCGACGAGGCCGACGACCATCTTTACCGTTTCCCAGCCGATCATGTTTCCGATCTGTTCCATTGGGCCATTACCCGTTATCGATCTATTTCCGGTATCACCAGGTCAAGGCTCCCCAAGATTGCCACCGCATCGGCCAGCATGTTCCCTTTGGCCAGCTCGGGAAAGATCATCAGGTTCGAGAAAGAGGGCACCCTCCACTTCATCCGGTACGGCTTGTCGCTTTCATCGCTGACGATATAGATGCCGAGCTCCCCGCGGGGCGTTTCCACCGTGTGATACAGATCCCCCTTCGGAGGTTTCAGTTTCTTGGGCACCTTTTCCGTCATGATGGGACCTTCGGGAAGTCGGACCAACGCCTGCTCGATGATATTCACGGCGTTCTCCATTTCCCGGATGCGCACGTGGTACATGTCCAGGGCATCCCCGCGCGTCCCCACGGGAATCTCAAAATCCATCTCCCCGTACGCGGCGTAAGGTTCCATCTTTCTAATATCCATCGCGATCCCCGCCCCGCGCAGCACCGGTCCGGAAACAGCCTGTTTTCGGGCCCTCTCCTTCACAATCACACCGATGCCCCGCGTCCGGTTGGTAAAAATCACATTGCCGCCGACAAGCTTGTCATACAGCGAGAAGCGGCTCCGCATCCTCTCGATGAAGGCCCTTGTCCCGGCGATAAATGCATCGTCCACGTCGTTGTAGAGACCGCCGAAGCGGAAATAACAGTAGGTCAGCCGGGAGCCGGTTACGGGCTCAAGGATGTCGTTGATCTGTTCCCGGTCATCAAAGACGAAGAGGAAGGGGGTCAGCGCCCCCAGATCGGCGAGATAGGCGCCCAGCCACAAAAGATGGCTGGACAACCGGTTGAGTTCGGTCAAAATGACGCGCACATAATTCGCGCGGTCCGGCACGGCGATGCCGCAGAGCCGCTCCACGGCCGTCACATATCCAAGGTTGAAGGACATCGCGCCCAGGTAGTCCATCCGGCCCGTGTTGGGAAGAAACTGTTGATAGCTTCTGTTTTCCGCCATCTTTTCGTGCATCCGGTGGAGATAGCCGAGAACGGGTTCCGCCTCCTCGATATACTCGCCGTCCATCTTCAGCACGACCCGCAAAACGCCGTGCGTGCTCGGATGCTGAGGCCCGAGGTTGACGAAGAAGGTGTCCTCCCCCTCTCCCGGCCGGAATGAGTCGAGCGCCCGCTTGTCTTCGTCGGAAACGGGAATCTTCTCCTTGCGCAGCGGGTAAGAATCGATCCCGTCGTGCAGAAAGAGATAGGTCATGTTGGGATGGCCGTCGAAAGTAACACCGAAAAATTCGCGGATCTCCCTCTCATGCCAGTACGCGCAATCAAAGACAGTGGAAATCGTCGGGGCGACGGGTTTGGCGGGATCGAGCTTCAGGGAGACCTTTACCTTGCAGAGGGACGCGTGGTTGCTGAAAATATAAACGAGTTCGAGATGCTCAACATGGTCCACACAGATGATGGCGGACAGATAGAAACCACGTTCGTCGAAGAAGCGGGCGGCGCTCAGAAGATCCGCCGCGCCAACTTCGGCAAAAAGATGGTATCCCCTCTCCCGATAGTCCGCCTCCCCGATAGGGATCGCCTTGAGGACGGCGCCCAGTTCTCTCTTGGTTATCTCTACCATCGGTTTTCCGGTCCCGGGAATCTCCGCGTCCCTGTTATTTTTTCCTCCAGTTTCAGGAACCCTTCCAGAAGGGCTTCCGGTCTGGGGGGGCATCCGGGGACATACACGT
>JAHIMW010000197.1 GCA_018896355.1 Pseudomonadota bacterium | reverse complement strand
TCCGTGACATGATCGGCTGCACATTCCTCGGGGAAGCAAACAGCCCCATACCAAACAAAAATGGAGCGGGAAACGGGATTCGAACCCGCGACCCTCAGCTTGGAAGGCTGACGCTCTAGCCACTGAGCTACTCCCGCTTATAATAAAGGACACCTCACCGGTCTCCCGATCGCCCTGGCGCCGGCAAACTGGTGGAGGGGGGAGGATTTGAACCTCCGTAGGCTTCGCCGGCAGATTTACAGTCTGCTCCCTTTGACCGCTCGGGAACCCCTCCATGGTGACCAATCGGGCAAAATATCTTCTTGGAGCTGGCGATGGGACTTGAACCCGCAACCTGCTGATTACAAATCAGCTGCTCTACCGATTGAGCTACGCCAGCGCTCCTAAATATTTAATATAATACGTATTTTACACACAAAGAGCCGGGCCGTCGCCCAAGCAGAAAACTCACCCCCTCTGTGAAACAAAGGACACTAATTTTTATGTCGTCGTTTGTCAAGATTTTTTTTATTATTTTTTCAGGCTTTGCCTCTGTTAACTTCCGGACACGCACCCTCATCCGGGTTCTCGTCAGGCAGGTCGATAAGAAAACTGCCCAGGTATGGCTGCGACTCCGAAAACGCTAACCGTCAAACTTTGGCAGAGGCATCTTGATGAACTGGACGCCCTCTTCCCTCAAGGTTTCTTCTTCGCTTCCGGTGGCGGTTCCTCTTATGTTTCTGTTATCTTCCTCTCCATGGTGGATCCGGAGTGCGACTTCCGCAAACTTGTCGCCCACGTTATCGAAGTTTTTATGGACGTACTCCTGCAATGCACGGAGGAGTTTCAGAGGCGGCTCGCCGTTCTGCGTCGTTGTCGCAGTAGAACTGTTGGCCCGTCCCCTGACCAAGACGGAAGAAGGGATCAACACCGTCTCCGTATTTCCGCAGACGGGACATGCGATGAGTTTCTGCAGTCGCTGTTCATCGAAGGCGCCTTTGTCCTTGAACCAACCTTCAAATTTATGGCCGTTACGGCATTTGAGATCGTAGATGATCACGCCTTTTCTCCGGGTCATTGACCTCTGGGCATTGTTATCCCGATGATTCTAAAAATAATGGTGGACAATCGACTCCAAATTGGTTAAGGAGTGTCCGAGTCGGGATGTGGCCCAGCTTGGTAGGGCACTGCGTTCGGGACGCAGGAGTCGCGCGTTCAAATCGCGCCATCCCGACCATTTTTTATTTGCGATCTTTCCCGCCGGACACCGGCATTTCCCGTGCACACCGCTTGACAATCTATCCCGCGGCTAACCGGCCGCCTTGAAGATGGGCAGATACATGGCGATGAGTATAAAGCCTACTATGGGCCCCAGAATCATCATCATGAGAGGCTCCAGCATCGCCGTCAACCCTGCAACCGCCGCATCCACCTCATCATCATAGAAATCGGCGATTTTCTCTAACATGGTGTCCAGGGCGCCCGTGGCCTCACCGACCGCAATCATCTGCACCACCATGGAGGGAAAGACGTCCGTTTCCGCCAGGGGCTCGGCGATCGTCTTTCCTTCGCTGATGCTCTGCTTCGTTTTCATCAAGGCGATCTCGATGATTTTGTTTCCCGCAGTCCTGCTCACGATGCCGAGCCCTTCCAGGATCGGCACACCGCTTTGCATCATCGTGGAGAGGGTCCTCGAAAACCTGGACACGGCCACTTTCTTCAGAAGCGGACCAAAGATCGGGGCTTTCAAGATCAGCGCATCGAAGAAGAGTGTCCCCTTTTCGGTCGCATAGTACTTTTTCAATGCAAAACGGAGTACCAACACACCGATGATCGCGTGGAACCAGTAATTCACACAGGCCTGGCTCACGTCCACCAGAAACTGCGTCGGTCCGGGCAGGGCTCCACCCATCCCTTCGAACATTTTCTGGAAAGTCGGGACGACAAAAATCAGCAATCCGGCCACAATAAGGGTCGCAATGACCAGAACGATGATCGGATAGGACATGGCCCCCTTGACCTGGCCTTTCAGCTTCAGCGCCTTCTCCATGTAACCGGACAGACGCCCGAGAACCACGTCCAGAATGCCGCCGACCTCGCCCGCCGCCACGAGATTGACGAAGAGGTCGTCAAATATTTTCGGATATTTCCTGAGGGCGTCGGTCAACGTTGAGCCCCCTTCAATATCCGCCTTGATGCTCCCGATCACCTTGGAAAAGGTCTTGTTCTCCTCCTGCCTGCCGAGGAGATCCAGACACTGGATCAGGGGGAGGCCCGCATTGATCATCGTGGAAAAAATCCGGCAAAAAACCACCACATTCTTCTCTGTGACCTTCTCCTGGAAGAAAGCAATGTTTTCGAAAAGATCCTTGGGCTTCTTCTTGACGGTGATCGATTTGAATCCCTGCCGGCGGAGCTGGCCCCGGACCGCCGCTTCGTCGGCGGCATCGATCTCGCCCTTCTTGGATTCGCCCTTTTTTGTTTCCGCCTGCCACAAGAATATCGGCATATCTAATTTCCCCACTTTCTGAGAATCTCAAAGAGGATAACCCCCGCCGCAACCGAAACATTCAGGGAAGCCACCTGCCCCCGCATCGGAATGGAGATCAGGAAATCGCAATTCTTCCGGATCAGCGGCCGGATTCCCCGGTCCTCGCTCCCCATGACCAGCGCGATATGCCCTTCGTAGTCCGGCGTTTGGATATCCGACCGGGCCCCCGCGTCGGCGCCGTAAATCCAGAACTCCCGCTCCTTCAGATATTCGATGGTGCGGACCAGATTGACCACCATCGCGACCGGCAGATACTGAAAGGCCCCCGCGGATGCCTTTGCAACGGAAGCCGTCACCGAAGCGGCTCGGTTTTCCGGGATGATGAGGCCATTCGCCCCGCAACAATGCGCCGTCCGGATGATGGAACCGAGATTTTGGGGATCGGTGACGCTGTCCAGTAGAACCACCAGGTCATATCTGGACTTCTCGTGGCGGTGGGCAATGACCTCATCAACGGTGGCATACGCATGCTCCCGGCAAAGCCCCACGATCCCCTGGTGAACACGGCGGGGCGCCAGCTTTTCCAGCCGGTCTCTGCCGCTGCATTCCACGGGAATCCGATGATCCGCGGCGAGCTTCAGGATTTTTTGCACCGCTTCCCCTCCCCGTCCCTCCGCAACGAAGATTTTTTCCAGCATTGCGGGATCCGAAAGGACGACCTCCAGAAGAGGGTTGATGCCATAAATCACCTGCATGACATCCCTCCGTAATCGGGTCCTTGAGAACCTTCAAGGCTCGCTGGCGTTATCTTTCGTCTCCAAGCACAAGCCCCTTGCGATCTCTCCGACGATCGCATCCGCCTCGCCTGCGGGATCGGCCGCCTGACGGATCGGCCTTCCGACAACCAGATAGTCGGCGCCGCACCTTACGGCCTCAGAGGGGGTCATGATCCGCTTCTGATCGTCGCCAGCCACCTCTTTCACTCCCCGGATCCCGGGGGTCACGATCAGGAAGTCCCCACCGCAGGCCTTCCGGATGGCAGCGGCATCCGCCGCCGACGCAACAACCCCCGACACCCCCGCATCCTGGGCAAGACGCGCCAGTTGAAGCGCCGTCTCGCCGGTTCCCCGGCTAAATCCGAGGATTATAAGATCGCTATTATTCAAACTGGTCAGAACGGTCACCGCGAGAACGACCGGCGGCCTTATCTCTGATCTCTCCGCAAACTTGCGCACCGCGCCGACCGTCTCCGTCATCATCTCTCGCCCACCGAGGGCGTGCAGATTGAACATCGCCACCCCAAGTTCCGTGGCGGCCTCTGCTGCTCGAACCACGGTGTTGGGGATATCATGGAACTTGAGATCCAGGAAAACCCTTCCGCCGCGGGCGTGGATCTGTCGGACGATCTCCGTACCGTACCGGACAAAAGACTCCTTCCCCACCTTGAACAGACCCACGTGATCCCGCAGCCGATCGACCCAGGAAAGGGCCTCCTCCAGCCCCCCGCCGATGTCGAGGGCAAAGATCAACCGCTCCCGCGGGAGGTTACTCGCCGTATTCATCATCGCCGATAAATTCGGTGTCATGCGGTATCGATTTGAAATTTTCCTTGACCCTCTCCAGTTGTTCGGGATGGGCATAACAAATCTTCCCCGCCGCAATCTCCCGGAGGGCAGTCACGATCTCCCGGTTGTTTCTCGTATCCGTAAGGGGCTGAGATCCTTTCAAGAGCTGCCGGGTCCGCTGAGCGGTAAGCAGAACGAGGGCAAATCGGTTCTTTGCCATCAGCAAAGAGTCTTCCACGGTAATTCTGGCCATCGGGTATTAACCTCCAATTGATTAATAGGATTAAGACTATTCGTCTTTGAAAAATGCCTCTATTCTTTCCGTAAAACGATCCCGCCGGGATCTTTCGGCGATGTACACAGCCCGAAACCGATCGACGGCATCTTCCAGTCTATCATTGAAAATAATATAATCATACCACAGCGCCTCCCGGATTTCATCCAGAGAACTTTGGAGACGGTTTGCCATGACGGCGCCGTTTTCCCCTCTTCTCGACAGCCGGGACTTCAGATCGGAAAGCGAAGGGGGTAGAATGAAAATCAAGACCCCCTGCGGACACTGTTCCCGAATCGCTTTCGCGCCGCGCGGCTCGACATCCAGGATCAGGTCGAATCCCTGTTTGAGAAAGGCGTTCATTGTCTTTCTCGACGTCCCGTAGAGCTGACCGTAATTCTCCACCCATTCGACAAACTCCCCGCGGGCAATCCGTTCCCTGAACTCCTCCGTGGAGATAAATTCATAATCCTTTCCGTCGGTCTCTCCGGGACGGGGCGGACGCGTGGTGCAGGAGACGGAAAAGCGGACATTCGGGAACATCTGCAGGATCTTCCGACAGATCGACGTCTTCCCCGCACCGGAAGGGGCAGACACGATCATCAGCAAGCCCTGAGACTTTTCGACCGGGATCTCATTCAATATTCTGCACCTGCTCCCGCAATTTTGCCAGTTCGCTCTTGATCTCGATGACGTTCCGCGAGATCTCCGCATCCCCGCTCTTGGAACCGATCGTATTGATCTCCCGGCCCATCTCCTGGATCAGGAAATCGATCTTCCTTCCGGCGGCGTCCGCTCCCGCAAGCAGATCGGTGAACTGATCAATATGGCTGCGAAAACGGACGACCTCTTCGGTAATATCGCTCTTCTCCGCCATGATCGCCACTTCCTGAAGCAGGCGCGCCTCGTCCATCACCATGCCGCCCGTCAGTTCCCGCACCCGGTCGGTGAGCCGCTTCTGATAGTCCAGAACCACCTGCGGCGCCCTCCCGGCGATTCCTTCCAGAAAAGCGGCAATCAGATTCAGACGCGCCGTCAGATCGCGCTTCAGGCTTTCCCCCTCCTTTTCCCTCATCTCCGTCAGCGTCCGAATCGCCTCCGCGAGGATACTTGAAAGCCCTTCCCACAGGGCCGCCTGGTCCTGACTCGTCTCCGCGGGAACGAAGGCGTCCCGGAAGCCGGCCATCATCTCCAGCGTGATCTCGCCCTCGAGATGGAGTTCCTCCTTCAACTGCCCGAGGAGGGCATGGTAATTGCGAACCAGCGGCAGGTTCAGCGTGAAACGGCCGGCGCTCTCCGCGCTCCCGTTGCCGTCAACGCGGAGGGTCGCCTCGATCCGCCCCCGGGAGAACTGCTCCCCTATCCTCCTCTTGATCTCACCCTCGAGCGGCAGAAGCATCCCCGGCAGGCGCAGCGAGATCTCCAGAAAGCGATGGTTGACGGACTTCATCTCGATCATAAACTTTCGGTCCGCGAGGACGGCCTCCGCCTTGCCATAACCGGTCATACTCTTAATCATCGAAATGCCTCATAAATAATTCCCCTTCGGAATCGTAAGCCTCCCCCGCCGCGTTCCCCTTGAGCTGCATCAGGTACTTTCCCCGGATACGGGTCAACATACCTATCGCCTCCTCGCCGGCGTAATCCGGATAGGTCCAGGGAAGGGAATGAAACGATTTGTCCCGGTAGATCAGGGTCAGATCGGCGTAGATCCCATCCCGGAGATAGGGCCGATGGGCATACCCCTTTCCGGTGGCCAGGATCAGATGGGCCATGGCCAGATAGCCGGGATCGATGTTTACCCGTCTTTGCCCCTCCGCCGACAACCTCTTCTCCAGAGCGTTCGTCCAGACCTTGACGTCCGACAGCGACTCCGGCCGGATAAGCCGCTCAAAGGCGACAAACCGGCGGATCAGGGAGCCTCCGAATTCCTTCGTGTAATAGTAGGTATAGGCAAAAGGCGCCGGGGCGCTGATGAAATCCGCCCTTCCATACCTTTCCGACAGGATCCGAACCGCATCGCCGAGCAGTCGGTCATCCCCGGAAAAGAGGCTGGCCATCAGCTTGACGGCATCCGGCGGTTGCGGATCACTCATAGGGCCCCTCTCAGCTCCTCCCGGGTTACGGTCGCCGTACCCGCCTTTCCCACCACGATCCCTGCGGCATAGTTGGCCAGATATGCCGCCTCACGGAAAGAGGCCCCCGCCGCCAGGGAAAGGGCCAGAACGCCGATGACCGTATCCCCGGCGCCGGTCACATCAAAAACCTCCCTTGCTTGCGTCGGAAACACCGTGTGTCTTATCCGGCCGTCCTTCTCGAAGAGGCTCATTCCCTCTTCTCCCCGGGTCATCAGCAGGGCCCTGAAATCGTACTGCTGAAGCAGCTTCGTGCCGACACGGATATGATCCTGGCCGTTTTGCATCTCTTCGCCCGCTGCGTGACCGGCCTCGTAATGGTTGGGGGTGATGATGTCGAAACCCTGATACACCGAAAAATCCCGCTGCTTCGGATCCACGCAGGTGAGGATCGGACGGCCGGCGATCACCTTCCGGATCCCGTCGAGAAGGGGACGGGTCACCACCCCTTTGCTGTAATCCGAGATCACCAGAGCGCCCAGATCATCCCGCAACGATTCGATGTAGGATAGGATCTTCCGGATGCTTTTCGCCTGGATCGGTTTGCGCTCCTCCCGGTCGAACCGGACCACCTGCTGACCGTGCGCCACGATCCTCGTCTTGAGCGTTGTGGGACGCCCCGTCTCGATGACGATGCCCTCCGTATCCACGCCCCGACTGCGGAACTCGGTCTGCAGCCGTCTTCCCGTTTCGTCGGAGCCGACCACCCCGGCCAGATGAACCCGGCCCCCCATCGCAAAAATGTTGTTTTGCACATTGGCGCAGCCGCCCGGCATGAAGTTATCCCTCTTCACCTCGACCACGGGAACGGGCGCCTCGGGGGAGATCCGGGAGACCTTCCCCCAGATAAAGTGGTCCGCCATGATATCCCCGACAACCAGGACCCTGGACCGGGGAAAGTTTTCAATGATCGCCAATGCCCGTCGGTTGCTCATGATCCGCTTCATAGGGATCCCGCCATCCGATCCGGGGAGAAAAGGTCATATTTCATGGCCGCTTATCTATTCTTACGGGCGGCGTTTGTCAACCCTTTTCTCCGAACCGTCCGCCGACAGGCCAAACATTCCTTATTGACTTCGGGGGGATATTCGAGTAGAAACATCTGCGCCATCGGGGGTTCAACCCGGGAGATCCATCCGCCAGGACAGGAGCTGATCATGGTTCGTTCCGCACTGCTGGTCATGCTTGCCGTCGCCGTCACCGCCTTCATGTCGGCGTGCGCTTATCTCTTCCCGCTCATCTCCCCCGGTGAGAACAAGGCCCACAAGATCGCCAACCTGTGGGCGAAGATGCTTCTCTGGCTCACCGACATCCGCGTGGATGTGATCGGCCGCGAAAATGTCCTGATGAACCGGCCGCAGATCTTCATGGCCAACCATCAGAGCGATTTCGACATCCTGATCGTCTTGGCCCACATCCCCGGACAGTTCCGCTGGATCGCCAAGAAGGAACTTTTCAAGATCCCGATCTTCGGCAGGGCGATGAAAAATGCGGGATACATCGAGATCGACCGGCAGCATCACGAGAGGGCGATGAAAAGTCTGGAGGAGGCGGCGCGGAAGATCCGGGAGGGAAAATCGGTGGTCACCTTCCCCGAGGGGACAAGGAGCAAGGACGGGACGGTCAAACCGTTCAAGCAGGGCCTTTTCCACCTCGCCATCCAGGCGGGCGTCCCCATTGTACCAATCTCGATCATCGGCGCCGATAAAATCATGCCGAAGCGGACCCTGAAGGTGAAACCGGGACGAATCACGATGATCATCGACCGGCCGCAGGATGTGTCCGGATACACGATTGAAACGAGGGGCGAGCTCATTGAGCGGATCCGCGGCATCATTATCCGTAACTTTGAAAGCGGCAGCGCCTCCGACGGGACGCCTCCCTCAACCTACCGTGGAAAGGTGACCGATTGACCCTGATGGAAGCCGTCATTCTGGGTATCGTTCAGGGGCTTACGGAACCGTTGCCGGTCAGCAGTTCAGCCCATCTGGTCATCGTTCCCGCACTGCTCCCGGGATTTCATCAGCCGGATGTCACCTTTGATGTCTTCCTCCATCTCGGGACGCTGCTGGCCGTGGTCTTCTTCCTGAGACGCGAGATCGGGGACCTCCTCGCCTCGCTGTTGCCCGGGAAAGGGCCGACAGACCACGCTCCGGGGACCGATACCGGCGAGAAAGCCGCCAACCGCAGGATGGTCTTGTGGCTCGCGATCGCCACGTTCCTGACGGGCGCGATCGGTATTCTCTTCAAGGACCGGATCGAACGCCTTTTCGAATCGGTGGAGACGACGGCCTTCATGCTATTGATCACGGGGATGTTGCTCTTCCTGTCGGACCGGGTGAAAACGAACCAAAGACGGAAGGGGGAGATGAACCTGACGGACGGAATCGTCCTCGGTCTCGTTCAGGCCGCCGCCCTGATCCCGGGGATCTCCCGTTCGGGTTCCACGATCACTTTCGGGATCTTCCGGGGACTGGAGCGGAAGACATCGGCGACGTTTTCCTTTCTGCTCTCCATTCCGGCGATCAGCGGCGCCGTCATCCTTAAATCGGCCGACCTGCTGCGGCTTCCCGCGGGCGACCTGCCCGCCATGGGCGCCGGCTTCCTCGCGGCGGCCGTAACGGGGTTTCTCTCCCTGAAACTCCTCTTTGCGATCATCAACAAAACCGGCCTCCGCTTTTTTGCATACTACTGCTGGTTTGTCGGGGCCGCCACCCTGACCATCCGGGGGATGGGATAACAAGACCAAGAACCGTTCGTGTGAAAAATGAATGAGAAATCACCTTCCCAGAAACGGGCCGCGGAAATCGCCGGGCTTATCTGCTTTGCCGTCGCCCTGTTTCTGCTGCTTTCCCTTTTTTCCTATCACCCGCTGGATCCCTCCTTCACCAATTACGTACCGGAGGACGCACCGCTCCACAACTGGACAGGCGCAGTGGGATCATACACCGCGGACACCTTGCTCCGCCTGCTGGGGATCGGCATTCTCTGGCTGCCGGTCCTGCTGCTGGTCACCGCCCTCCGGTATTTCCGCGCCGCCCAGTTCCGCGTCGGCGCCGCCGCTGTGGCAGGGACGATAGGGTTGGTCTTTGCCACCTCCGGGATGATTGCGCTCTTGATTGGGGATATCGAGATCTACGGCATTCCGCTGCAAGCGGGCGGGTTGTTGGGAACGGTAACGGCGAGTTTTCTCGACGCCTACCTGCGTCTGGCCGGGTCCCTGATCGTGCTCGGCCTGATTTTGATTGTCGCGCTGATGATCCTGTTCGATTTTTCCGTTGTCTCCTTTGCCGAAAGATCGGCTTCCGCCGCCGGGGTAACCGCACGAACGGCAGGATCCTTGCTTGACCGCTGCCGGGAGAGGTTCGGAAGGAAACGCAAAGCG
The DNA here is from genome assembly GCA_018896355.1 of Pseudomonadota bacterium. GTDB lineage: Bacteria > Desulfobacterota > Syntrophia > Syntrophales > UBA5619 > UBA5619. The sequence goes on along the minus strand of JAHIMW010000197.1, from coordinate 10,740 downwards.
CCCACCGTCGGCAGACCTGCTGCGGCGACCGTTCCGATCATCGAGGAGACGAAGCGGGAGACCATCAAGGAAAAGTTGGCAAAGGCGGAGCAGACCCATTTCGATTTTGCAATCCGGTTGAACGGAAAGTTCAAGCTGCCGCCGCTGACCCTCCTTGACCATCGGGAGAGGAAGGATACGAGGATCAAACGGGAAACCTTGATCGCCAACTCCCGCATCCTCGAGAAAAAGCTCTCCGATTTCGGCGTCGACGGGAAGGTGGTGGAGGTAAAACCCGGCCCGGTGATCACGATGTATGAGCTCGAACCCGCCCCGGGCGTCAAGATCAACAAGATCACGAATCTCTCCGATGACCTGGCGCTGGCGCTGCGCGCCCCGAGCATCCGGATCATCGCCCCTATCCCGGGCAGAGGGGCGATCGGCATCGAAATCCCCAACCAGGAACGGGAGCCGGTCAGTCTGCGGGACGTTCTCGACCATGCCGCCTTCCGGGAATCCCCCTATCGTCTCCCCATCGCCCTTGGCGAAGACATCGTGGGCGCCCCCGTGATCACCGACCTGATCCGCATGCCCCACCTGCTGATCGCCGGGACGACCGGCTCCGGCAAGAGCGTATCCCTGAATGCGATGATCTGCAGCATCCTCTTCAAGGCGCCGCCGGATGAGGTCAAATTCATCATGATCGACCCCAAGCGGCTGGAACTGTCGGGCTATGAAGGGATACCCCACCTCCTCCATCCGGTTGTCGTCGATCCGAAGAAGGCCTCCCTTGTCCTCCGCTGGGCTGTCGAGGAGATGGAGCGCCGCTACCGGATCATCAGTGAAATGGGGGTGAAGAGCATCGAGGCGTACAACCAGTTGCGCGCCGGAAAGGCGCCCGTACCGGCCCCCGAAACCGGAGAAGCCGGCTGTGAAGAGGCGGAAGAACCGATGGAGACCGTTCCGGGTGCGAGCCCGGTGAGAAAAGCGGCAGAAAAGGCATTCCGGAAGAACGAACCGCTTCCCGATCGACTCCCCTACATCGTCGTCATCATCGACGAGCTCGCGGATCTGATGATGGTCGCCCAGCGGAATGTGGAGGAATCGCTGACCCGCCTCGCCCAGATGGCCAGGGCCGCCGGGATCCACCTGATCCTGGCGACCCAGCGCCCATCCGTGGACGTGATCACGGGGATCATAAAGGCAAACTTCCCCACCCGGATTTCGTTCAAAGTCTCCTCCAAGGTGGACTCGCGGACCATCCTCGACCAGTTAGGCGCGGACAAGCTCCTCGGGGACGGGGACATGCTCTTCATCCCCCCCGGCAGCTCCCGGCTGACACGGATCCACGGCCCATACGTCTCGGATCGGGAGATCGAACGGATCGTCGATTTCGTGAAGAAGCAGGGGAAACCCGCCTACGATGAGTCGATCGCGGAGTTCGGACCTGGGGCAATCGAGGGGGAAAAACCGGACGGGGATTTTGACGAGAAATACGACGAGGCAGTCGAGCTCGTAACCGATCTGGGACAGGCTTCGATCTCGCTCGTGCAGCGGTACATGAAGATCGGTTACAACCGGGCGGCCCGGATCATCGAACGTATGGAGGCGGAGGGCGTTGTCGGCCCCGCGGACGGCGCCAAACCGAGGAAGGTTCTTGCGCGGAAGATCCCTCATTGATATAAAAAAGCCTTGCATAGACGACTGCCCGGGCTTCATGGGCAGAAAGAATATCCTCAAATGGTTGCAAAAAATGTCCACATCGTCAGCCTCGGCTGTCCCAAAAATCAGGTCGATTCCGAGGTCATGGGGGCCATCCTTGCCGAATCAGGCTATCTGCTGACGGACCGGCCGGAGGAGGCCTCCGTCATCCTGATCAACACCTGCGCCTTTATCCTCCCCGCCCGGGAGGAGGCGATCGCAGAGATCCTCCGGGCGGCTGCCTGGAAGACGGGGGGAAAGGGCCCCTGCTCGCACCTGGTCGTCACCGGCTGTCTCCCGCAGCGCTACGGGAAGGAACTGGAGGAGGCGCTGCCGGAGGTCGATCTCTTCCTCGGCACGGCTGAAACGCCCCATATCGGCCGACATCTGGACCAACTGCGGACCCTCCCCAAAACCAACCGTCGGAGACGCTCCGTCATCGGCCGACCGACCTTCCTGATGAACGCCGGCCACAAACGGCTGATCTCATCCCCGGCTTACAGCGCCTACATCAAGATCGCCGATGGCTGTTCCAACCGATGCTCCTACTGCGTGATCCCCTCCATTCGAGGCAAGGCCCGGAGCCGAACCATCGACGACATCCTCACCGAGGCGGAAGATCTGGCCGCAAGGGGGGTCCGCGAACTGATCGTCACGGCCCAGGATACGACAGCCTACGGCCTCGACCGGAAAGGCAAACCGACCCTGAGACAGCTCCTCCGGGAACTGGCCCAAGTCGACGGGCTTTCCTGGATCCGCCTCCTCTACACCTACCCCGCCCGTCTGACGGAGGAGCTGCTCCGGACCATTGCGGGGGAAGAGAAGATCTGCCGCTACCTGGATATCCCCATCCAGCACAGCGACGACGCGATCCTCACCGCGATGCACCGGCGGGGGGACAACGCGCTGATCCGCAAGGTCATCGCGCACGCCCGTGAGGTCATTCCCGATGTCGCCCTGCGGACCTCGCTGATCGTCGGCTTTCCGGGGGAGACCCGCCGCCGGTTCGAGAAGCTCCTCTCTTTCGTCCGGGAGATCCGCTTTGACCATCTCGGGGTTTTTCCCTACTCCCGGGAGGAGGGGACGGAGGCCGCGGCTCTGCCTTCGCGCATCTCCGAAAGGGAAAAGGAACGGCGCCGCGGCCTCGTGATGGAGGAACAGGCGTTGATCTCCCGGGAGGTCAACAGCGCCCTGATCGGTACACGGCATGAGATCCTCGTAGAGGGGCCGGGCGAACTGGACGGGTTCACCCGCATCGGAAGGTGTCGCCGCCAGGCCCCCGAGATCGACGGGGTGACCCATCTTCGGGGAGGAGATCCGGAGGCGGGACAGATCGTCGCCTGCCGGATTACCGCCGCCGACGACTATGACCTGTTCGCCGAAGTGATCTGACCTGCACTGCTTTTGCCCTCTCCGTCGCCTCTCTCACCCTTCCGACCGCAACCTGCCGTCTTCGGAAACGCCGTCCCGTCCGCCTTATCAATAACCGGATGTTATCAATTATATGATTATTATTCGTTTGACTTATATTGCGGAAGGTATAAATTGCTTTCCTGACCACTATGGAAATGATTTCATTGAATTTTTCTATTGAATCCACCGATAAAGACAAGGAGGATGAGATGATTACAGGGATTTTGAAAGAGATCAAGGTTGAGGAGAACCGCGTTTCGATGACGCCGGCCGGCGTCGAGGTCATGAGGGGGTACGGCCACACGCTCCTCGTTGAAAAAGGCGCGGGTTCGGGCAGCGGTTTCGAGGACAAGGCCTACGTCGCCGCCGGCGCCGAGATCGTCAGGACCGCAAGGGAGATCTACGAACGTTCCGACATGGTCATGCATGTGAAAGAACCGATGCCTTCCGAGTACAAATGGATCCGCAAGGATCAGATCGTCTTCACCTATTTCCATCTGGCCGCGAATGAGGCGCTGACGAGGGCGATGATCGAAACCAAATCCATCGCCATCGCCTACGAGACGATCCAGAAGGCGGACGGATCGCTCCCGCTGCTCATCCCGATGAGCGAGGTCGCGGGCCGGATGGCGATCCAGGAGGCCGCCAAGTACCTCGAGATGGAGTACGGCGGAGAGGGCGTTCTTCTCGGCGGCGTCCCGGGCGTAGAACCGGCGACGGTCCTGGTGATCGGCGCGGGAACCGTCGGCACACACGCCGCAAAGATGGCCTGCGGCCTGGGCGCCAGGGTCTATGTCGTCGACTCCTGTTTGTCGCGGCTCCGCTATCTCTCCGACGTCATGCCGAAGAACTGTTTCCTGCTGATCTCCTCGCCGGAGACCATCCGCAGGCTGATCCGGGAGGCGGACGCGGTGATCGGCTCCGTGCTGATCCCCGGCGCAAAGGCGCCGAAGCTCGTCACTCGCGACATGCTGAAACTCATGAAAAAAGGATCGGTCCTGGTGGACGTGGCCATCGACCAGGGCGGCTGTTTCGAAACCTCCAAGGCGACGACACACAAGGATCCGATCTACACGATCGACGGCATCATCCACTACTGCGTGGGAAACATGCCGGGCGCCGTCGCTAAAACCTCCACGCTGGCCTTGACGAACGCCACCCTCCCCTATGCGGCCGAGATCGCAAACAAGGGCTGGAAGAGGGCGATGAAAGAAAACCCGGAGATCAAAAAGGGCGCCAACGTGATCAAAGGCCAAGTCACATTCAAAGGTGTGGCCGACGCGTTCGGTCTGAAACTCGCCGATATCGAAAAGTTTTTGTAGCTCAATCCTGTTGAATTCGAAACGTCGCCGACCGGTTCCCTCTCTTCGGGAGCCGGTTATTTTTTGCCGGTTTCCCGCTTTAAAAAGGATATGCAAATATTCCCCCATCTCAAATCCCCGGTCCAGCAGAAGGACGTCCACTTCGTCCCCGGCGGCATGCAACGCCTCAGGCGCCAGGCGTATCAAGCCGTTTCCCTGAATCATCGACGAGAGTCGCCCGGAACTCTGATTGCCGGTGGTTGATACGTGATAGCGGTCGTTATGCACCGAGACAATCCCCCGGACCAGATGGGGGCGTTCCCCTTTGTTTGCGCCTTGTTTCTGGAGTAGCGCCTTGACCATTAGCCGGAAAAGCCGTCGGCGCCCCATTGACTTGAAGATGGTCGGCCGCCGGAATATCCCACGGGGCGATGTGGTCCTCCGGCGTTACCCTGTTTAGCCCCTGAAACACGGAAACCTTCTCCGTTTCCAGCGGAGTGATGTATTCCAGAATGGTCCGTTGCGCTTCCTCGATCGTCACCATGTTGATCTCCCTTCCCCCTTGTATCTCCGAGTAAAAACAGACTTTCTCCTTTGAAAAAAATCGAGATTCCGTCTCCGACGTTCAACTGCAATTTTTTCAGGGCATAATCGGGCACTTCAATCTCCACCACGGTTGCCGTCCCCGCAGGCCGGAACAGCAAGGTATGGGTGGCCCCCTTGAGCAGTATCTCGGTCAAGATTCCGGTCAACAGGTTCTCCTGTTTGTAGCTTGGGCGATCGGTCTTGAGCACCATGACATTTTCAGCCCGGATCCCGACCGTGCACGGGGCGCCAGGTTCGGCGGGCCGGTGGAGCACAGCTCCCATCGGGATGGTCAGTTCCGCGCCCAACGAATCGCAGGCAACATGCAGCGCCGATTCGGACAGCACCTTCACCCGGCCGGCGAAAATATTTCTGATGCCGAAAAATCGGGCCACCGCCGTGTCCGCCGGCTTCTCGTAGACATCCCTCGCCGCGCCGCTCTGGCGTATGGCGCCGTAGATCATGACCGAGACCCGGTCGCCGAGGAAAAACGCCTCCTCAATATCGTGGGTCACCATCAGCACGGTCAGGTCGCGGCTTTTCTGCAGCTCCTTCAGCAGATACCAGAGTTCCCGCCGCAGCCCCTGGTGCAGTGCCGAGAATGGTTCGTCCAGCAACAGATGATTGTTGCCTGCGGCTATCGCCCTGACCAGGGCAACCCGCTGCCGCTCACCTCCGCTCAGGTTCCCGATGGAGCGGCGAGCCAGATCTTTGATGCCGACGGTTTCCATGAGCATCTCCACCATCCGGGTATGCTCCCGATCCTTGATCCCTTTCATCCGCAAGCCGTAGAGGATGTTGTCCTCCACCGTCAGATGGGGAAAGAGCGCCAGATCCTGCGGGACATAAGAGATATTCCGTTTCTCCAGCGGCTGGTTCGTGATCTCCCGGCCGCCGAGCAGGATGCTCCCCCGGGAAAGTTTTCTCAAGCCGAGGATCGACTCCAGCAGGAGCGTCTTACCGCTGCCGGTGGCGCCGACGATGACATGACAGCTCCCCTCGTTTACAGTTAGGGAGATGTCGCTAAGGGCGAACGTCCCGACTTTCGCCGCAATGTTCCTTAACTCAAGCATGCAGCCCCTTTCGGCCGATCAGCCTGACCGTGTACAGGGTGCCGATGCCGATGGCCGTCATGATGAGGATCAGCACCACCGTCCCATCGATATCGGCGGTGGACAGCTTCATAAAAATCGCAATGGGAAGGGTCTCGGTTTTCATCGCCATGGTGCCGGCCAGGGTAATGGTGGCGCCGAACTCTCCCATCGCCTTTGCCCAGGAAAGGATGAATGCTGCGGCCAGACCCCGCCTGCATAACGGCAGGGTCACATTGAAAAAGGCTGCTGCGGGAGATGCGCCGAGGGTCCGCGCCACATCTTCGTAGCGCTGGGGGATTTCATCCATTGCTGCCTTGGTGAGGCGGGTGGCAACGCCGAGCGTCGTCACGAACTGGGCAAGGATGATCCCGTTACTGTCGAAAACGAACTGCGCACCTCGGGTCTGGATCCAGTTCCCGAACGGGTTGTTGAAGAAAATGAGGAGCATTGCCCCGAGGGCGGCGGGTGAGACAAGCATCGGCAGTTCCAGTATGGTATCGACGGCATCTTTCCCGGGGAAATTGCAGCGCGACAGCGCATAGGCCGAGGGGACGGCCATGGCGGTGGCGAGAACCGCCGCCACGGTTGCCGAGTAGATGCTGAGGCGGATGGAAAAGAGCGTCCTCTCCGAGAGAAGGGTCTCCATGAACAGCCCGCCCCGGTAAAAATAAAGGAGCGACAGAACCAGCACGGCAAACAGCGCGAACGTGCTGAATGCAAACAGTATGGAAACCCTTCGCAGGTTCATTTAGGTCTCCAGTCCGCCGGCAGAACATATTCGCCGCCGACCGGCTTTGTTGCGCCGATCCAGGCACTCGCCTCTTCGGGAGACATGAAGTAATGGTACTTTCCGTAGATGGCCTTCCCCTCTTCGGAAAGCAGGAAATCGATAAACTGCTGGCCTCGCGCCTTGTTGTTGCTGAAGGAGGAGATGGCAACCGAGATATATCCGATCCGGGAAATCTCGCTCTTCTTCAGGGGGATGGTTTCAATCCGCTCCGGATCCCAGTGCTGAAAGACGCTCCAGCCGATGACCGCGTCCACCATTTTCAGCGAGATGGCGGTGGCGGTCTTCTCGCAGCTTTCCGTGTAGTTCACCAGATTCCTTTTGAAGGCAGCCTTCTCGGCTGCGGAAAACTCCTTCTCAATGGTCTCCACCGCATAGAGACCGACACAGACCCCTTCGGGATTGGCGATGGCAACCCTGACTCCCGGTCGGGCAAGGTCGCGGAGGTTAAGAATCCCTTTGGGGTTTCCTTTCTGCACGTTTATTGCCTGGACAAGGTAGACCACCTTTTGCTCGGTTTCGGCTACGACCGCCCCCTTTTTCTTGGCGATCTCCATGAAATCCGATGAGCCGGGAAAGTAGATGTCCCCCTTTTTGGCGAGCATCATCTGGGAGAGAACGAATCCCGATCCGCCAAAAACCAGATCAACCTTCACCCCGGTCTTTTTTTCAAAGGCCTTGGCAGCCTCCTCGGTTGGGGGCTTGCTGGCGGCGCCGGCAAAGACCAGCAAACTCTCTTTGCCATGAGCAGTTGCATAAAAACCGGGCAGGGCCGACAACAACAAAGCCGACAACAGCAGTAATCCGTAACGCATGAACAGTTCCTCCTTCAGTAGGTTATTCAAATGGTTAAGGTAGTGGCATCCGCGAGCCCCTCGACATGGTGCGACGTTTCAGGTTCCGAGGTTCACACGCTATGCCAAAATCGCATAACGATGGTAATGAAAAAAGCTCATGGAACTTGTCGTCGATAATCCCCTGCATTCCCTGCTGAAGCGCGTTGAATTTATCCAGCATTTGCATTGCCTGGGGGGTAAGAGACGATGCACCCCCGCCGACCCCTCCCTTTTGCCGGTTCACCAGCGGCAAGCCGAGCCGCTTTTCCATGGCATCGATATAGGTCCAGGCCTTGCGGTAGGGAATGCCCATCGCCTTTGCCGCGGCGTTGATCGAGTTTCCGTTCTGAATCAGGCGCAGCAACTCCTCCCGCCCCCGGCCGAACACCGGCTCGCCGTCGACCTCCAGCCAGATTTTGGAACGCACCTGTAGCCTGAAAGCAGGGTCACTCATTTCAGAAACCTCTCCTCGATGAAGTCGGCGATTGCTCCGGCATCGTTGAGATCGAGTACCGGCACGTCCAGTTCGAGCGGTTCATCGCTTGCCACCGCCTGAAGCGTCGGATCGTTCTCCGCCCCCCGGCAGATGAGCGTGGCGCTGCGTTCCTTGCGGTGCAGCTCGATTTTCGACAGAGAACCATGCTTGAATCCCTCGGTCAGGACAATATCCACGTCGGTGAAGTAGGTCGCCAGGAGTTCCGCGATGGGAGGGGATGCCGCATGTTTTTTCACCAGCGCCAGCTTTTCGGGAGATGCGATCAGCAACGTGTCGGCCCCGGCAGAAGCCAAGCGGTGGCTGTCCTTTCCCGGATGGTCGATGTCGAAACGGTGGGCGTCATGCTTGATGACGCCAACCCTGTAGCCTCTCTCCTTCAATATAGGGATCACCTTCTCCAGAAGCGTCGTCTTGCCGGCGCCTGACTTTGCTACAATCGAAACGGCTTTGACGGTCATGGGGAACCTTCCTTTCTTATTTTATTGAATTCCTCCGGGGTATTGACGTTCACGAAAGATCTTCCGTCCCTGTCGAGAAGCGCCAGCTCTTCACCTTTCACATATCTGACCCGAACCTGGGAGTAATAACCGTACGCACAGAAATTGCCGCTTTCCAGAAGCTCCCTCATCGGTCCGAGGCAGCTCTTTGCGTAGAGCGCGAAGAGCGGTTCGAACCCGTGCGCGGTTTTCGGCACAACGGCGTCGAATCCGTCCCGGAGCGAGCAGAGATAACGGAGTATTTCCCGGTTGGGGAAAGGGAGATCGCAGGAGGAGACGAAGATGTACTCCGTCTCGGCGTGATAGAGCGCGGTATAGAGCCCTCCGAGGGCGCTGCCGGGGTAGATGTCCGGCAAGACGGGGAGACCGTATCCGGCGAAGCGCTCCGCCCGGTCGCCCACCAGCAGGAGCCGGTTGAAGCTCTCCCTGAATATCTCCAGCACACGTTCGAAGAGGGTCTTGCCTGCAATCTGCAGGAACGCCTTGTCCCGTCCCATGCGGCGACTCTTCCCGCCGACCAGAATGACGCCGGTAATGTCGTGGTGGTTGTCCTGATTCATGGACGCCTCTTCCTTAACCGTCTTGCCTCTCGCCGCCCTCATCGACCATGGCCGCCCGACCATCACGCCGGACCCGAACATCGGATCTCTCCTCCACAGGTGAATGGTCGAGGGTATGCCTTATACCAAAAACGCACAACGGTAGGCAACAAAAAATCATATTTACTTTTCAAGGGGGATAAAAATTCCCTCACCCCAATCTGGCCCACTACCGGAAAGTTCGCCGTCGACGGTTGACTGAAGTTTATTTTTCACTTTTCTCTCCTCTTTTTATTGCTTTTTGATATAGATAGCGTCACAAGTGAATTACCCCGCCCACAGGGCGGGGCATCTAAAAAACTTAAATCCGGGGGGATTGCATCCCCCCAACCCCCGCTCCGCATTCATCCCCGTCCACAGGACGGGGTATTCTGCGGGAGGTTTTCATAAAGAACGGGGGAGTCTTGGCTCCCCTTCCTCATGACTGGACTATAACTGTCCTTCTGATCCGTGAGAGGCTTTGTTGTTTGAGGCGGCGCGCTTTCGACAGGGCCATTGAGTCCTGTAAGCAGAATAAGGACACACACCACCGTAACCGCAAGCCAGACGGTATGGGCGGTTTTATGGATGGAGATACAGCCGCCAACGACAGGGTGGCTATTTCTCGTGCCGCTAACGATCTCCTGAGATTCTTGAAACCAAGATAATTCTGTTATTTTCATGGCCGCACCAAAGAGTAAGTCATTGGACACACCTGTATGAAAATTTTCCAAATCCAAACTGAGACACCACCCGGTTTTGATTGATATTGCTTTCCCAGCCGACTGCGTGTATAAGGCGGAAACCGGTGAGTCAACAGATATGTCCTGTGCACCCCCTGAATATCGGGGGGGATATCCCTCAGTTTCCGCTACCGCACCCTGCTACGCCGATATAAAGCTTAAAGGATAAAACAATGACATTTCACGAATTATCGATTGACAAAAGAATTCTAAAGGCGATCACCGAAATGGGATTGGAAACACCGATGCCTGTCCAGCAGAAGGTTATCCCTTTTCTATTGCATGAGACAAGGGACCTGGTCGCATTGGCCCATACGGGAACAGGAAAGACGGCGGCGTTCGGGATACCGATTATTCAAAAGGTTGATCCATTCTCCTCAAAAACACAGGCCCTGATCCTGGCCCCCACGAGGGAGCTCTGTTTGCAGATCACGGATGATTTAAACCATTTCGCCAAGCACATTCACGGTTTGAATATTGTCCCGATCTATGGAGGGGCCAATATTTTGACCCAGATCAGGCAGATTTCTTCAGGCGCCCAGATCATTGTGGCCACGCCCGGCAGAATGCTGGATATGCTGAACAGAAAAAAAGTGAATGTTTCCGACATCAATTGGCTTGTGCTGGATGAAGCGGACGAGATGTTGAACATGGGATTCAAGGAGGATTTAAACGCGATCCTGTCCGGGACGCCCGACCATAAAAGGGTTTTGCTATTTTCCGCAACCAT
>JAHIMW010000196.1 GCA_018896355.1 Pseudomonadota bacterium | reverse complement strand
CGCCGAACCGGATGATAACTCCAGCCTGAAGACGGTCGCCGAGCTGGCGCGCGATGTCAGGAATGTCGGAATCGGGAACAACCGGCTTTACGGCCTGTTGGAACAGAAGCAGAAGGAGGCCGACACCGACGCCGCTCTCGCGCGTTCCATCGAAAAAGCCAAGAACATCACCCTCGGCTACTTCTTTCACATCACGCAAAAAGAGGTGGGTCATCTGACCGAGCAGCAGATCATCGCCGGAGAAAATGCGATTGCCAACAGTCGGTTCCAGATGGTCCGCGCAAAGAAAGGGGCGGATGAATACCCGCTGATCCACGCCTATGCGGCGCAGCCGAACATTCCCCAGCTTTCTGAGGCGGCAGAAAACGGCGGTTATTTCAATGCCTTTCCGGACAGCGACGGCGTCATCCGCTGGTCACCCCTCGTGATCAAGTTCCGGGACAACCACTACGCCTCCCTGTCGCTTTCGCTCCTCGTGCAGTATCTTGAATGGCCGATGCTGGTCCTGAACGTTGCCGAGTTCGGCGTGGAAAACATCCGCCTCGACAAGGTAGAGATCCCGACCGACGAGAGCGGAAGGCTCCTGGTCAACTACCTTGGCCCGGCCAAGACCTTCCCCCATTATGCGGTCTCCGATATCCTCAACGGCCGTATCTCCGCAGATAAACTGAACGGAAAGATCGTCCTCGTCGGCGCCACGGCGACGGGCATCTACGACCTGCGGGTCACCCCCTTCAGCGCCGTTTACCCGGGGGTGGAGATTCACGCGACCGTAATCGACAACATCCTCCATAATAATTTCCTGATTCATTCGGGCTGGACCAAGTTCCTCGACGTCTGTCTCATCATCGTGGTCGGTCTGATCATGGGGTTCGCTATTCCCCGGGTCAGGGCCATGGCCGGCATCGGACTCAGCCTTGTGCTGGTCAGCGCCTTCGTCATGGCGAACACGGCGATCTTCGTTCGGTATAATGTCTGGATGAACCTGATCTATCCGGTCCTGACAATGATCACGATCTACCTCGGAATCACCGTTTACCGGTACGTCACCGAGGAACGGGAGAAGAAGAAGGTCCGCGGCGCCTTCCAGTATTACCTCACCGCTTCGGTCGTCAACGAGATCCTGAAGGATCCGTCCAAACTCAAATTGGGCGGCGACAAGAAGAACCTCTCCGTGCTGTTCTCCGACATCCGGGGCTTTACATCGATTGCCGAAAAGCTGACGCCGGAGGAGCTGGTCCATCTCCTCAATGAGTACCTGACGGCCATGACGGACGTGGTCTTCAAGTACGACGGCCTGCTCGACAAGTACATCGGCGACGCCGTCATGGCGGTCTTCGGCGCACCGCTGGACCAGCCCGACCATGCGCTCAGGGCCTGCCGGACGGCCATCGACATGATGTCCGAATTGCGGCGGCTTCGGGAGAAATGGGCGGCGGAGGGCCGGCCGGATGTGAACATCGGCGTCGGCATCAACACGGGTGACATGGTCGTCGGAAACATGGGCTCCCAGATGCGTTTCGACTATACGGTCATGGGAGACAGCGTGAACCTCGCCTCCCGCCTGGAGGGAACGAACAAGGAGTACAAGACGAACGTCATCATCAGCGAGTTCACCCACGATGAGATCAATGATGAGTTCTTCTGCCGCGAACTGGACTCCGTACAGGTCAAGGGGAAGAAGCGCCCCGTCCGGATCTTCGAGCTCCTCGGCTACCGGAAGGATGCGGCACAGTGGCAGGAGTTCGTGAGCCGCTTCGAGGCGGGTCTGGACAAGTACCGCACGGGCCTCTGGGACGAGGCGATCGCCGCCTTCCAGAGCGTCCTGGAGGTCCGGCCCGAAGATTACCCGGCCCGGTTGTATATAGAGCGCTGTGAGGCCCTCAAGGAACATCCCCCTGAAGGCGAATGGGACGGCGTCTTCACGATGACGACGAAATGACGAACATGAAATATCGAAGCTGGGTCGAGGTCGATCTCGGCCACTTCGCCGCGAACTGGGCGGAGATGAAGCGGCTGGTCGGCCCCGACGTGAAGATTCTGCAGGTGGTCAAAGCGGACGCCTACGGCCATGGGGCGATCGAGATCTCCAACGCCGCCCTCCGTAACGGCGCCTCCGCTCTCGGCGTGGCAAACGCCGACGAGGGGGTGCAGCTTCGCGTAAGTGGAATCACGGCGCCCGTTCTGATCCTTTCCCCCGCGACCGGTTCGGAGATCGACCAGATCATCAAATACAACCTGACCCCTTCGGTCTCCGATCTCGCGTTTGCACGAGAATTTCAGAAGAAGGCCCATAAGGCGGGCATCCGCGCGCCGCTCCACATCGAAGTCGATACGGGCATGGGCCGGGGCGGGACAATCCAGACCGAGGCCTGCCAGACCATTCGGGAGGTCTCCTCCTTCCCGAACCTCAGCCTTGAAGGAATCTTCACCCACTTCTCCGAAAGCGAGATCCTTTCCTGCTATAATGATCTCCAGTGGCAGGCCTTTCGGGAGCTTCTGGATAAGCTGGAGACCGGCGGCATCCGAATCCCGATCCGCCACATCTCCAACAGCGGCGCCATTCTGAACTACCCGGATTGCCACCTGGACATGGTGCGGCCGGGGATTATCTCCTACGGCATCCACCCCTCTGCCGCGACAAGCGGCAAGGCCGCCCTCAAGCCCGTCATGAGCTTCAAAACGCGGGTGGTCCTCGTCAAGGAATTCCCCGAAGATTACGGCATCGGCTACGGCCGGACGTTCATCACCCGGCGGCCGACCCGGATCGCGACGATTCCCGTCGGCTACGGCGACGGCCTCGGCTGGCCGCTCTCCAACCAGGGGGAGGCGCTGATCCACGGAAAGATAGTCCCCATCGCGGGCCGGATCTCGATGGACATGTGCACCCTTGACATCAGCCGGGTCCCGGAGTGCGCCTTGGGTGACGAGGTTGTCCTCATGGGCGAACAGGGCGGCGAGCGGATCACAGCGGACTCAATCGCCGCGAAGGTCCATTCGATCAGCTATGAGATCCTCTGCGCCCTCGGGAAGCGTGCACCGCGGGTCTTTCTGCAGCAGGGGAAAACCGACCGGGTGGAACCGAGTCTCCGGAGGATCTTTATTCCCGACGAGGAAAAGTCGATCGACCGGATTGACAGCATCATCCGCCACTGCTTTCAGACGCGGGCGCGCAACGAGGAGCTGGGAGACGCCATCTACTACGAAATGTTCGAGACCCTCTTCGGCAAGGAGGACCGCCAGCTCGAACTCCGGAACGATTTTCGCTATCGGATTCAGGTGACGGAGTTCGCCCCGGATGAAGGCGTTTCGCGCGGGGACACGATGCGGCATCATGTCCCCGTCCAGGACTACTTCAAGGTGACGACCCATGTCGAATACACGAAGGCCATCCGGAACGCACACTTCATGATCGGCTGCGCCCTCGACAACGAACAGCTCGCCTCCTTCTTCGAGGAGAAGCGGTGCGAATACCGCTGGCTCCTCAACCGGGGGGAGGATCTCGTCCCCGAGCGGGACTTCCGGGTGAACCGCGTCCGGATCGATGGGGAAGATATCCCTCTGATTCTGTCGGAAAGCACGGAACGGGGCTACGAGGTCTGGTTCAGTTCGGAAGGGCTGAAGAAGAAGCTGAACCGCCAGGCCCGAGTCGAGATCGAGATCGAGACAAAACAGAGGAAGAGCAACCGGCTCTTCTCCGCCTACCTGGTCTACCCGACGCGCGGGATGGAAATCTCCTTCCACTATGGGGGGACAGGGATAAAAAATGTGAAGGATGTAGGATTCTTCGCCGGCAAGCACCCCTATCCGGCGGTGACCCGGGACAAGGAAAAATCGGTCACCTTGCGGCTCGGCGACGAGGCATGGATCTTCCCCACGAGCGGCGTGACGTTCCTCTGGGATTTGTAAGGCATGAGTGATATGAAAAAATTGCGTGTGGGTGTGATTCTCGGGGGGATCTCCTCGGAGCGGGAGGTTTCCCTCAACAGCGGCCGGAACGTGCACGACAACCTCGATCGGGAGACCTTCGAGCCGATCCCGATCTTCATGGATGGAGAGGGACGGCTCTGGATCCTCTCCTGGCAGCTCATCTCCCAGAACACGACGACGGACATCACCGAACGTCTCGAAAAAGAGGCGCGCCGCATCTCCTATGAGGGGCTCAGGGAAGAGATCGATTTCGCCTTCATCTCCCTCCACGGAAAGTACGGGGAGGACGGCTGCCTTCAGGGGCTCCTGGAGCTCCTCGGAATCCCCTACACCGGCCCCGGCGTCCTCGCCTCGGCGCTCGGCATGGACAAGCACATCCAGCAGATGATTCTCCGGGCCGCCGGGATCGGCGTTCCCGAGAGCAGCCTCATCCGGGAGGAGGCGTGGCGAAACGACCGGGAGGGGGTCATTAAAACCCTTCGCGATCGTTTCGGATTCCCGATCTTTACGAAGCCCCCCCGCGAAGGATCGAGCATCGGCGTCACGCTGGTCCGGGACGAGGGCTCCCTCGTCCGCGGCATCGAAGAGGCCCTGAAATGGGACCGGGCAGTCCTTGTCGAGGAGGCCCTCGACGGGCTGGAATTCTCCTCCATCATCCTGGAGGAAGCAGGGGAACCCCATGCGCTGGAGCTCACGGAGATCACCCCGCAGAGCGACTATTTCACCTACGACGACAAGTACATGCCCGGCCGCTGCCGGAAGTTCACGCCTCCTAAAAACATCGCGCCGGACGCCGTGGAGGCGATCAAGAATGAGGCGGTCCGCGCCTTTCGGGCGCTGGGTTTCCGCTCCTATGGCCGGATCGACGGTTTCTACCTCAAGAACGGCCGGATCCTCATCACCGATCCGAACTCCTCCTCCGGGATGGCGCCTTCCTCGTTCTTCTTCGAACAGGCCGCCTGCGTCGGGATGCTCCCCGCGATGATCATCGGCCGGCTGATCGAAAACGCCCTCATCATCCACCGGGAGAAAAACGGGCCGCTGTAGCGGAAGATGAAATCACGGGCAACCCCGATCCTTCCCCTGCCCCGGCTTCGTAATATACGGTTCGAAGTGGGGCCACATCTCTTCTCCAGGACGAAGAGGCAGCGGCAGACAAAATCCTTCATGGTTCGGTTCCCTCCGGCGAATAATGTTCAAAACATCCCCCCGTTCACGGAGATGACCTGGCCGGTGATGTAGGAGGCGTCGTCGGAGCAGAGGAAGCGGACCACCTTCGCCACCTCCTCGGGCCGGCCGATCCGCCCCATTGGGATCATCTGCTTGATGTTTTCCAGCGGGGTGTCCCGGATCATCTCCGTATCGATCGGTCCCGGCGCAACGACGTTCACCCGGACCCCGAGCCGGGCTACCTCCGATGCCAGCACACGGCTGGCGGCGATGAGACCGGCTTTCGCTGCGGCGTAATTGGCCTGTCCCCGGTTGCCGACCAGGGCCGAAACGGACGACAGCGAGACGATTGCCCCGCTTTTTCGGCGCAGCATCTTGCGCAGGACCGGCTTGGTCATGTTGTAAAACCCGTGGAGGGTCGTATCGATCACCGCGTCCCAGTCTCTCCGGGGCATCATCAGGAAAAGACCGTCCGCCGTCATGCCGGCGTTGTTCACCAGCACGTCGATCCGCTCCAGCCGCCCGAGGAGGTCGTTGATCGCGCCCTCCGCTTCGGCGGCATTGCCGACGTCGAATTTCACCGCCTCACCACTCCCGCCGGCCTCCCGGATCAGCCGCAGCGTTTCCGCCGCCGCCTCGTCGTTGGTTTTATACGTGATTACGATTTGGTACCCGTGCGCTGCCAGTTCGACGGCGATGGCCCGACCGATCCCGCGGCTTCCACCCGTAACGACGGCAATCTTCTGTTCACCCATGGTTCCCTCTCTAAGCATGTTTCCCGACGTTTACAACAACTGTCCCATCAGCTCCTCCTTCCGGATCTTGCCCACGGAATTGCGCTGTAATGCTCCATTCATTGATAATTATTGATAAGATCTCGCTTTTCTGCAGGGGGAGAATACGAAGGCGGACCTTGTTTGTCAAGGCGATTTTATCGCAGCAAGTATCGGCTCGTTTCATCTCCAGTTTCATCTCCACTTCGTTTCCTTACAATTCTCTCCCGGAAGGCGCGGTGCTGGAGGGAGGCGAAGATGGCGTCCATCACCGCCAGGGAGGCGAGGTACGGGGCGCCCGCAGGGGGGACACCCGTGCAGCGCGGAGAATAAAGGGTCGTTGCGAATGGTGAAACCTGGGCGTTTGCAGACGTATAACATAAATATTCCGGACCGCTGCGGACGGGGTTTCAAGCGATATCCACAAAATAAAGGTTGCCGTCAGGGGTGCGATGGTGTATGTGATCCGCCGATATGTGAACCACGGGGATCACCCCTGTGGTTTTTTGTTTCGCTTTCATTTTCCCGAACCGGATGATAGAAATGCCCGGGGGAAACGGCGAGACCGTTTCCCCTGGTGGAAAAAGACCGTGGCGGGGGGGAAAGAAAAAAAGGGAAAGACCTCCAAAGATATGCCTATACATATACCCATGCCCCAGTACAGCCCCCGTGAGGAGCTGGCGAACAGCATCACCCACGGGGTCGGTGTCGTCCTCGCGATCGTGGCGCTCGGAATCCTGACCGCCTTCGCGACGCTGTTCGGAGACGCCTGGCACATCGTGGGCTGCAGCATCTTCGGGGCCACGCTGATCATTCTGTACACGGCATCCACCCTCTACCACAGCATCCCGTTCCCAGGGGTAAAGACACTCCTTCGGGTCATCGACCATTCGGCGATCTTTCTCCTCATCGCCGGGACCTATACCCCCTTCATGCTGGTGAATCTCCGCGGCCCCTGGGGCTGGTCCCTGTTCGGCGTCGTCTGGGGAATCGCCCTGATCGGGGTCATCTTCCAGGTTTCGCTGCTCCGCCGGTGGCCGGTCGCCGCGGTCGGCCTCTATGTGGGAATGGGATTCCTTGTGGTCGTCGCCATCAAACCCCTGCTTGCCGCCCTGACGCCGCCCGGCCTTTCTCTGTTGATCGCCGGGGGGCTCGCATACACCCTGGGCCTCGCGTTCTACGGCTGGCGCCGGCTGCCGTACCACCATGCCGTGTGGCACCTCTTCGTTCTGGCCGGCAGCACCTTCCACTTTTTTGCGGTCCTTCTCTACGTCATCCCCGTGGCTGTTTAAAGCACAACGCCGCGCATCTGGGGATCGTTACCGGGTATTGCATTTCCGAGGCGGCGACCCGGCATCTCAAACCGTGGGTATCCCGAACGGTTCTCTCTTCGGCCGTGCTGGCCGCCGCAGCCACGGCGATGGCGGAGATTCTTGGGGCGGTCATCGCCCGCCAATTGAAGTATGAGTTTCTGGACACCCTCTTTTCGATGATCGTCGGCCAAAATCCTCTTGACACACAAGATCCTTCTTCATACACTCTCACCGCGAAAAAGGAAGTTCTTATCAATGCTTCGGCGGCGTTCCCCCCTGCATCTGTCTGGAGACGGCCCACCCGGCCAAATTCCCCGATGAGATCCGGGAACTCCTGGGGATCGATCCCGACCTCCCCAAAGCATGAAGGATATCGATGAGCGATCGGGACACCCGGCGTTCCTCTCCCCCGATTAAAACGAATTCAGGACCTATCTGAAAGGACGTCTGCGGGTCGCGGATTGAAGACGCCGATGGCGACAGGGGGGTCGGCGGGAAAGAAGAGGGATGTATGAAGCTTTGTTTTCGATATTTCATCGTTATCTCGAGTATCTTTCTTCTCACCTCCTTCATGGTTGAAAGCTCCGCTTCCACGAGCCCTGAAAGGAAATTGATCATCACAGGTTCTGGGTCGGGCATCGGCGCCATGCGACGGATGGCCGAGGGGTTTCAAAAGAAACACCCCAACGTCGCCATCGATCTCCTCCTCAGCATCGGCAGTACAGGAGGCATCAACGCCGTAAAGGAAGGGAGGATCGATATCGGGTTGTCCTCCCGTCCCCTCACGCCGGAGGAGCGGAGCATGGGAATCGTCGAGGAGCCTTATGGCCGCACACCCTTTATCTTCGCGGTACAGGAGTCAAACCCGACCAACGGTGTGACTCTCACAGAAATAGAAGACATCTATGCAGGAAAGCGCAAGACCTGGCCCGATGGAACGCCCATCCGACTTATCCTTCGTCCTCTGCGTGACAGTTCTTCGGTCTATCTGGCGAGCATTAATCCCCGCTTGAAATCGGCGGCCGAGAAGGCTCACTCCATTCCCGGCGTCTTTGTCGGTACGACGGATCAGGAAGCGGCCGAGCAAATCGAAAAGACGCCCGGTTCATTCGGTACAACCAGCAGCTCACTCATGGCAGTGGAGAAACGAAGGATCAAAGCCCTCTCCGTCGATGGGACGGCCCCTATACTCTCCAATATTGCCGCCGGCGTCCATGTTTCCGCCGGCAAATATCCCTATACCGTGACAATGTCCCTGGTCTACAAGGGGGATGCGGATAAGGGTGCGGTGAAGGACTTTATCAAGTTCGTTTTATCGAAGGATGGACGGAAGATCCTCTCTGAATGCGGCCATGTGACTTTGCCGCGAATCACCGGAAAGTGAGGTGAAGAGCCTTTGGATTCCCGGCCTCTGCAGTCGAAAGCACCCGCCACAAGGATCATGAAGCTCCTGGGGGCTCTGGCGGCGTGCATTTTTGCCATTGCAATCCCCTTTTGGTACTATATGCTTTCGGTATCCGAGATACGGGATTCTCTGACGATAGAAACCGCCTTTGTCGCAAAATCCGTAGAAAAAATTATCCAGACCCGGCCGGATATGTGGGAGTTCGAGAGTGAGAGATTGCAGGAGATTATCTCGCAAACCACGTTCGAGGGGAAACTGCATGAAAGGGTCATTCGCACTGCGGCGGGAACAGTGGTCGCGAAAACCGATATTGCATCGAGACGCCCGGTTGTCTCGGCTTCGGCGGCTCTCTTTGACTCAGGACGACCTGTCGGTTCGCTCGAAGGCAGACATTCCATCCGCACACCTGTCGTCTTTACGGTGCTTCTGGGGATATTCAGTTCGTTTCTCGGCGCCCTGATCTATTTCATCTTCCTCACCTATCCGATCAAAAAACTGGACAGCGCCTTGGCCGATCTGCGGCGGGCGGAGGAGGAGCAGCGCCGGAGCCGGGAGATCGCCGAGCGGCTGGCCGAAGAGACGGCCGTCATCGCCGATATCGGACGGCTGATCGGATCCACGCTGGACATCGACGAGGTGTACGAACGGTTCGCCGCCGAGGCCCGAAAACTGATCCCCTTTGACAGGCTTCACGTAGACTTGAATAACCATAATCAGAATACCATTACTATAGCCTACTCTTTCGGGTTAACTGTCCCCGGGCGAAGACCGGGGGATTCTCTCCCTCTGCAGGGGTCGGTGAATGAGGCGATCGAGCGCACCAGGACCGGCATGCTGCTCCATCCGACGAACGTTGATGAACTAACGGGACAATATTCCAAGCTCGTATCCACTTTTCAGGGGGGGATACGCTCGTTTATGGGTGTTCCCCTGATCTCCCGGGACGAAGTGATCGGTGCCCTGCACTTCCGATCGAAAAAACCGAACGCTTACACCGAGCAGGATCTCTGGCTGGCGGAGAGGATCGGGACGCAGATCGCCGGGGCGATCGCCAACGCGCAGATGTTTACCGGCCTCAAGAGGACGGAAAATTCACTGCGGGAGAGCGAGGGGCGGTTCCGCGCCCTGGTCGAGCAGGCGGCGGTGGGAGTGGCCGAGATCGAAATGAGTACGGGCCAGTTCATTACAGTGAACAGGCGGCTTTGCGAACTCGTCGGCAGGACGGAGGAGGAGATGCTGGCCACCACCTTCCATGCGATCACGCATCCGGAGGATCTCCATCTGCATGAGGAGAAAATTGCGCTGCTGTTGGCCGGGAAGATCGACCACACCAGCCTGGAGAAGCGCTACCTCCGGAAGGACGGGGAGATCGTCTGGGTCAACATCACGGTATCGCCTCTCCGGAAGCCGGGGGAAAAACCCGAGTGCAACATGATCGTGGTTGAGGACATCACCGAACGCAAGCGGATGGAGGCGGAGATGCGAGAGATGTCCCTGCGGGACCAACTCACCGATCTGTATAACCGGCGCGGCTTCATCACCCTTGCGGAGCAGCAGCTCAAGGCCGCGAACAGAGCCCAAAGGCCGCTGCAGCTCACATTCATCGATTGCGATCGCCTGAAATGGATCAACGATACGCTGGGTCATAAAGAAGGGGACAAGGCCCTGATCGATACGACGCATATTCTCCGGCAGACGTTCCGGGAATCGGACATCATCGCCCGCTTGGGCGGCGATGAATTCGCCGTACTTTCCATAGATGCCGTGGATATGAATCAGGAAGACTTTTCGCGGCGCCTTCAGCAACATATCGATACATACAATGCAAAAGAATCCCGACCGTACAAGCTCTCCCTGAGTTGGGGCACGGCCGTCTACAACCCTGAATCCCCGATCTCTCTGGACCAACTGATATCGGCGGCCGACGAGTTGATGTACGCCCAGAAAAAAACCAAATCCAACCAGTGATATTAATACGTTTTCTGCGATGATGCCATAACTATGAGATTCGCAAAACTGAGACTTACGCCCAATGGATTGATAGGCTGTGCGACATACGTGCACGAGCGCGTGCGGCTGAGTGAATGGATTGGCTGCCCATCGGAGCGGCGTCTTTCCGGTTAAGTGAAAACATCAATGAGGAGTGCATCATGACAGACGAGATCGATCTGAAGACACAGGAAACCGCGAAGAGGCTCTTCGGCGGCGGCGTCAAAATGGAGCCCCCCTACCGGACATGGAAGGCGTTCGACCGGGAGCTGGCCAACGATTTTTCCCGATTCATCACGGGAAACCTCTACTCCCGCACCGTCCTGACCCCCCAGGAGCGGCAGATGGTCGCCTGCGCGGTTCTCGCCGCAACGCGCTCCGGCGACGAGCTGAAACTCCACGTGAACGCGGCCCTCAACGTGGGTTGCGACCCAAAGAAGCTGACCGAGCTCTTCTTCCAGGTTGCAACCTATGCCGGCATGCCCGCCGTCAACGAGGCATTGGCGGTCTACCGCGACGTTCTCACCGAACGGGGTGAATGGCCGATCCAAAAGTAAAGTTGTGGGGATTCTGTACCGGCATGACGAAACAATTTGAGAAGGCGTTGAAAGCAGTAGTTGGGAACTGCTTTTACCGTTAATAGCTTTATAATGACATGATATACGAAAGGCATAGAAAATGTGGAGTTATCTGGAAACGATAGAATAACTTGATGGGCCGCCTCGCGGCGGCCCATCGTCCCGGAGGAGCAGCGCGCGCCTTAAATAAGTGAGTCGAAGTGCGGCTACTTGGCCCATCAACCGGATTGAGCGGACACGCTAAGGCGCGCTCCTCATCCGGGGCGCTGGCAGGAGTTGCTAACACGAGCGTGTAGCCGGACACGAATAAGACTTCATGTCGCTCACGCTCCATGTTGGGGCAATGACGGATATGCAGTTGACGATTATGTGGGTATTATAGTTAAATCAAAATGGCGATAATTCGAAACGCAGTCGATTTGAAAAAATTCAATCCTGAGGCGGCTTTTCCCTTTCAGTTGAGGCCGCAGGATTTCCAGATGGCAATGCAAGATGTCTATGACTTCTTCTATGATGTCAACTCCAACTTGGCTCGAAAGGGGCTGCAGAGACTGGACGATATGTTGCGTCCCGCAATAATGTCAGGTGTGCTGTCGGACATGCTTTCCGCCAGTCTTGCCAAGCATTCACGTGTTCTCACCGAAAACCGCTATTTTAACGGTCACCCCGATTTGATTGTACGGGGTGTCTACATTGGCAACGCCGTCAAGGCCGGAACAGAGGGTGTTGAGATAAAAACTACCAGAAAAGCGGGAGGGGCAGTTGACACCCATGGAGCAAGAGATCAGTGGATGTGCGTCTTTGTGTATAACATAGATTCGCAGATAGAGCCTGCTTTTGACCGAGACCCCATGTCATTCAGGGAAGTCTATCTCGGGCAGGTAGTAATATCGGATTTCCGGAAGAACCCCCGCAGTGAACTTGGCACTCGAACTGCAACCCTTCACAAGGACGGCATTCAGAAACTCAGGGAAAACTGGATATACCGCCTTTAGTGCTGTACGTTTGGCGCGAGGCGGCTCAGCCTGGGGATGGAGTCGCAGGCCATCTTGAAGAAATGCTCGTCTTTCTCAATTCCGATACTTTCATATCCCACCGCCTCGGCTGCTGCTAACGTCGATCCTGCTCCAGCAAAAGGATCGAGGATTGTCCCTTTCCCCATAGGAAGCACCGCGTGAACAACCTGCCGGAGGAAAGCCTGTGGCTTCAGACTTGGGTGCGGAGCTAAGTTCCTTTCCACCTTCCTTGTCGGCGCGGACGATATCACATCTCCGAAGGGTCTTTCCGAAGACGGCCTGCGGAACCCTCCTGTACCCCACTTCCTCAGGTTATCCTGTACCCTGCCTTCAATCGGTTTTCGATAAACGAGCCACGGCTCCCACATGGAGCGGGGCATTACGCTGATATTAGGGAATTCGTCGTGTGCAGCCTTAGGGCGATCACCCCCTCGCAGAGTCATGGTAAGGCGAATAATCTCACCTCGTCGTTCCAGACCGGCATCCGATAACGACCCAGAAACTATATATGATAACAGTGGATTGGATGCAACTACAACATGTGCACCGGGGACTATCTTAGGCATGAGTAATCTTGCCCAATTGAAAAAAAACATTCTCACGTCCTTGAGTTGCTGGGCGCTCAACGTGGTGAATCTTGGAAGGGGACTTCTTGTGTGCCCATCGAAAGACGGCGGGATTCGCCAAACGCCACCCTTCCCATTTCGTAGCTTATTCTGTTGTTCGGCTGAGTACTCGTACAGGCCGTAAGGTGGGTCAGTAACAACAGCTTGAAATCTGTTATCCTCTTGTTGTTCTATCCAATCGAAGCAGTCAGCATGGAAAATCGTAGACTTACCAAATTTCACGGGGTCTCGCCAAATCTGCGTCTCAAAAAGGTTCCGCTGAGCGCTCCAGGCCGCCACAGTCTGCACGGTATAGACTCCGCGAGTCTCGCGGACAAATAAATCTGGCGTGTTAAGACGGAGATACGAACGAACCGATGATGTTGGCGTGGGTCCAATCATTTGACCTACACGATTCTCAATTTCCTTGACAGAAAGAGGGCGTGAGGTTAACGATAATACATGAACAATTGCATCCCTCACTTGTCCGGGAGCATTTCTGAGTTGTTCTTTAGCCATGGCTAACGGTATTAGACGTCTCGACGTCTTTTGTCAAGCAGTTTTTTGAGGGAAAAAGGTACATGCCCCAACAAGGCAACTTCCACCGGGATTCCCAAAATCATTGACGCCATGCAGGCCAACGGCTCGCCTCCCGCCGAATTTGACTTCGACGAAGACCATAGCTACTTCATGGTACGCCTGCCGGTGCATCCAGCGGCATTGGAGGTGGCCGATTCAGAGGTGGGGGAATTGGCTGATATGAATACCCCGCAAGTCACCCCGCAAGCCAGTCGGCTGCTGGAGGTTTTGAAAGGAACAGGAGTGAGGGATTATGGACGATAGCGCTTCCGTCCTATGCGGCGCTCTTCATCGCCCGGTAGGGTTGGATCAGCACTTCCGCTGAAATGCGCAGCCCTTTGGATAGATTGCGGATCATGGCCATCGTCAGGGGCCGCTTGCGGTTCAGTACTTCGGACACGCGGGCGCGGCTGCCAATGAACGGTTCGAGATCGCAGCGGGTAAGGCCCCGGCTTTCCATGTGATACAGGATCGCCTCGATCGGATCGGGCAACGGGATGCGGTAGTGTTGTTCCTCGTATGCCTCGACCAGCGTGGTCAGTACCTCCAGCCGGTCTCCCTCCGGCGTGTCGGGAACAGCCGCGAAGAGGCGTTCGATCTCTTTCATGGCCGCCTGATAATCCGTCTCCGTTTTGATGGGTTTAATCTCCATGGTTCCTTCCTCCGATCAAATCGCTGCGGCATCGATTGTTTCATATTCTTTATGGCTGCCGACGAAACGGATGTACACGATGCCGTGTTGATATTGGATGGCTGTGATCAGCCTGTACCGATTCCCCTTGATATTGAAAACTACGCGGTTGTTCGCGATAAAGCTGGCATTGCGATAAGTGCTCTTGATCTCCGCGGGGGACTTCCATTCCGCATGTCTGGCGTCGTCATACCAGGCCTGTAAAGATTGCTGCGCATCAGGATGCCGATCCCAAAAATCTTTCAAGGTCTTTCGGGATATGATTCGCATGTGCGGCATTATAGACTGATCCCACTACGGGATCAAGGATTATTTTTCGTCGTTTCTATTGCGGTTATTGCATCGTTATGATATCAGATTCTTCCTTAAATTCAGAAGATCGGCAGAGGTTTTTGAAGGAGAGTGACCATGCCGCCTGCCGATTGGAAGAGGACGGACCCATGAACGGTAACAATCGATCCGACATTGCTCCCGGCATGCGGGTGAGAGTGGTCCGGAAAGAGGATCAGCGAAGCGGCGCCTTGACCGAAGGGGTCGTCCTAGAGCTGCTGACGAAATCGCCCCAACACCCCCACGGCATCAAGGTGCGTCTGGAGGGCGGCATCGTCGGCCGGGTGAAAGAGATTTTGGGCGCCTGAAGGGCGCCTTTGTTTTTCCGAAGAGAGGAGCTCCATGAAGATTTACGTCGATGCGGACGGATTTCCCAGGGCGGCGAAGGAGATCCTGCTCCGGGCCGCCCTGCGCCTGGGCGTCCCCCTCGTCTTCGTGGCCAACAAGCCCGTCCGCCGGGAACCGTCGCCGCTGATTTCGAGCCTTCTCGTCCCCGAGGGGCCGGACATCGCCGATGACCGCATCGTGGAGTTGGCAGAACCGGGCGATCTGGTGATTACAACCGATATCCCGCTGGCGGACCGGGTCGTCTCCAAGGGCGCCTTCGCCCTTAACCCGAGAGGCAAACTCTACACGGAGGAGAACGTTAAGGAGCGTCTGGCCGTGCGGGATCTGTTGAGCGAACTGCGGGACGGCGGCATGATGACGGGCGGACCGCCGGCCTTCGGAAAAAAGGACTGCCAGGCCTTTGCCGACCAGCTCGATCGTTTCCTGATCAGCCAGTTGAAGGAGGAGAGGGGCTAAATAGTTTGAAAATGGAAACGGGATGAATCCGATAATCCGGGAAGAAAACGCCGTCCTTCTGGTTCACCCGCCCGTGGCGAAGGCCTGCGAGGCGCCGGGAGGGCCGGCGCGGTTGGCGGGGGCGTTCCGGCGCCACGGCGTCGCCTGCCGGGTCTGGGACGCCAACCTGGAGGGGCAGCTTTGGCTGATGGAGGAGGGAAGGCGGATCGGCGCACATTCGGCAGCGGCCCCTCCGGCGGAAAACCGCCGGCAATGCCGGGAAGCTATCGGAATCCCGGCAAGGGGAGAGGAGGTCATCCCTGATCCGGGGATGGCCGGAGGGTTTACCGGCGGCGACGCCCGCGGGAATGGAATCGACACATGGACGCGGCGGGCTGCGAAGCATCTGGCCGAGAACCTCGCCGCCCTGCGCTCCCGCGAACTCTACCGGAATCCCGACCGCTACCGGCGGGCGGTGACGGATCTGAACCGTCTGCTCGCGATAGCGGCCCGGCCTTCCGGCGTCCGCGTGAGCCTTGCCGATTATGAGGATCGGAGACTCTCTCCCGTCCGGAGCGCCGATCTCCTGCTTGCCGCCGACGGGCCGGAAACGAATCCCTTTTATCTCTGGTTTCGGGAACGCCTTCCGGAGATCCTCGCCGAAACCGCTGTTTCGCACGTCGGCTTTTCGCTGAATTACCTGAGCCAGGCCCTGACGACCTTCGCGATGATCGGTTTCCTGCGGCGGGAATGGCCGCAGCTCAGGGTCGTCCTCGGCGGGGGGCTCGTCACCTCCTGGATGCGGCGGCCGGACTGGAAGAAACCCTTTGCGGGTTTCGTGGACGATCTGATAGCCGGACCGGGAGAGGTTCCGCTCCTTGCACTCCTCGGAACGGAACACGGCGGCGGCCCGGACCGGCCGGACCTCAGCGGCTTTCCGCTGACCGATTATCTCTCTCCGGGGACGATCCTTCCCTACAGCGCTTCCAGCGGCTGCTGGTGGCGGCGCTGCTCCTTCTGCCCGGAGCGGGCCGAGGGGAATCCTTATCGGCCGCTTCCGACCGCGCAGGTCACGGCGGACCTCCGCGCGCTGGTTGCGGAGACGAGACCGGCGCTGATCCACCTTCTCGACAATGCGCTCAGCCCCGTGCTGCTGGACACGCTGGCCGCGGACCCGCCCGAGGCGCCCTGGTACGGTTTCGCCCGGATCACGCCCAGCCTGGCCGATCCCGGTTTCTGTCTGAAGTTAAGGGATTCCGGTTGCGTCATGCTGAAGTTGGGGCTGGAGTCGGGCGATCCGTCGGTCCTGGCCGCCCTCAACAAGGGGATCGACCTGCCGACGGCTGCGGCGGCCCTGAAAAACCTGAGGGCGGCGGGGATCGCAACCTACGTCTACCTTCTTTTCGGAACGCCCGCGGAGACGGTCGCGGCGGCCCGGCGGACGCTCGCCTTCACCGCGGAGCATGCGGAAGAGGTCGGATTTTTGAACCTCGCGATCTTCAATCTCCCGGCCTGGGGACCGGACGGTGAGTGCCTCGATACCGGAGAGTTCTACGACGGAGATCTGTCGCTCTACCGGCCGTTTTCACATCCGCGGGGTTGGAACCGGGGGAAGGTCAGGCATTTCCTTGAGCGGGAGTTTAAAAAGGACCCCGCTGTCGCGGCGATCCTCCGGCGCGACCCGCCCTTCTTCACCTCGAACCATGCGCCCTTCTTCGCCATGCCATAGTAATCGCCCCGCCGGCAAGACCCTCCCCCGCTGAGGATCCCCTAAACAGCAAAGGTCAAAGCGGGCCGTGCGCATTGCGGAATGAATTCAAATTAAAAATTTGATGACAAAAGGCGCACATTTGAGTATAGCGCTATCACAAAGCCGTCGCGTCTTGTCGCCCACGGCTTTGAACCAACCAAAAGGAATAAGTCTCGGGGATGAAGAAACCACTATGGCGTGACGGTTGGTTGATGGCCATCTGCATCGGTCGAATCTTCATGTATATGAACTTTATGGTTTATGCCGCGTGCCTGCCGATCCTCAGGGGCGAATGGGGAATATCGGCAACGCAGGCCGGTTCGATCGCGTCGGGGTTCTCGATCTGTTACGCGGCGTCGCTGGCCCTTGCATCGTGGCTCGCAGACCACTTCGGCGCCCGCCGGATATTCGTCCTGTCGGCGGTCGCAAGCGCCGTGACCTCCCTCGTGTTTGGTTTCCTTGCGCGCGACTATCTGACGACGCTGTTTTTCTTTTCCATGATCGGCCTTACCCAGGGCGGCGTCTATACCCCCGGCATCGTTTTGATGGCCGAGAGATTTCCCGTTGCCCGCCGCGGTGGTGCGGTCGGCTGGTTTATCGCGAGCACCTCGCTCGGCTTTGCAAGTTCCCTTGCCGTGTCAGGAGCGCTGATTGCGCTGGGCGGATATCAGTTTGCCTTTCTCGGCACGGGTATCCTGCCCTCCGTGGGGGCGTTGATCTTGTGGATCACGCTCCGACGGACGCCGAATGTGGTTCATGACCTCAGCACCGGAATATCGCTGACGGCGGTTCTGAAGAACGAACGAAACGTCCGCTCCCTGGTGGCGGGTTACTCGTGGCATTGCTGGGAGCTGCTCGGCATGTGGGCCTGGGTCCCCGCCTTTCTTGCGGCGAGCCTTGTTTTTTCCGGCGCCGCGTCCATCCAGTCAGCGGAACTTGCCGCCTATTGCGTGGCCGCGATGCATATCGTCGGCGCCGTTGCTTCCCCGACAATGGGCCATTTATCGGATCTTCTGGGGCGCCGGGCCGTTCTGACCGGACTGGGAGCAGCGGGCGCCCTTTTTTCGATGATCTTCGGCTGGCTGATCGCCGTGCCGTTGCCGATCCTGGTGGGCTTGATGCTGATTTACGGATTTGTGGTCATTGGCGATTCTCCGGTACTTTCGGCGGCAATGACGGAAGTCGTCGCGCCCAACCGTCTCGGGTCGGTGCTGGCGATACGTTCCCTTCTCGGCTTCAGCGCCGGCGCCGTCTCTCCGGTGGCTTTCGGACTGGTGCTCGATTACTTACGTTTCGGCGATCACGTTGCGTCGGCATGGGGACCGGCCTTCATGGTCTTTGCGATCGGCGGATTCGGCGCCACCTGGTACGCATGGCGCTTTAGCCGACCCTGAAACAGGGTCGGCTTCATTGTGCGGAACCCCTTTTCTTGACGGCTACGG
>JAHIMW010000195.1 GCA_018896355.1 Pseudomonadota bacterium | reverse complement strand
TCCACGTCGGTGAGGGTCTGGGCCGGAGCGACGGTGATCGACTCGCCCGTGTGGACCCCCATCGGATCCATGTTCTCGATGGAACAGATGATGACAACGTTGTCGGCCTTATCGCGCATCACCTCGAGCTCGTACTCTTTCCAGCCGAGGGCCGACTGCTCGAGCATGACCTCGTGAATCAGCGAGGCGTCGATGCCGCCCTTGGCGATCTCCGCCAGCTCCTCCCGGTTGTAGGCGACGCCGCTTCCGGTGCCCCCCAGCGTGAAGGAGGGGCGGATGATGATCGGGAAGCCGATCTCGGAAGCGACGGCGAAAACCTCCTCCATCGACCGGGCGAAGCCGCTTCCGGGAACCTTGAGGCCGATCTTCTCCATCGCCGCCCGGAAGAGCCGGCGGTCCTCCGCCTTGTGGATGGCCGGAAGCGAGGCCCCGATCATCTCGACGCCGTATTTCTCCAGGATGCCGGCCTCCGCCAAGGCGACCCCTGTGTTCAGGCCCGTCTGGCCCCCGAGTGTCGGCAGCAGCGCGTCGGGCCTCTCCTTCGCGATGATCTTCTCCACCGCCTCCGGCGTGATCGGCTCCACGTAGGTCCGGTCCGCCGTTTCGGGGTCGGTCATGATCGTCGCCGGATTGGAATTGACGAGGATCACCTCATAGCCCTCTTCCTTGAGGGCCTTGCACGCCTGGGTCCCGGAGTAGTCGAACTCGCACGCCTGGCTGATGATGATCGGCCCGGAGCCGATGATCAGAATCTTTTTAATGTCTGTCCGTTTGGGCATTACAATCTCACTCCCACTCGATCGTGCTCGGCGGCTTCGAGCTGATGTCGTACACGACCCGGTTCACCCCGCGGACCTCGTTGATGATCCGGCTGGAAATGCGCCCCAGCAGGTCGTGGGGAAGCTTCGCCCAGTCCGCCGTCATCGCGTCTTCGCTCGTTACCGCCCGGATGACAATGACGTTTTCGTAGGTCCGCTGGTCCCCCATGATCCCGACGCTCTTGATCGGCAGCAGGACTGCGAAGGACTGCCATAGCTTCCGGTAATAGTTGCCGGCCCGGATCTCCTCCATCAGGACCGCGTCCGCGTTCCGAAGGATGACCAACCGTTTTTCAGTCACCTCGCCGATGATCCGCACCGCAAGCCCCGGTCCCGGAAAGGGCTGTCGCCAGACCACGTCGTCGGACATTCCGAGCTCTTTTCCGAGGAGCCGGACCTCGTCCTTGAAGAGGTGCTTCAGCGGCTCTACAAGCTTCAGTTTCATTTTTTTGGGGAGCCCCCCCACGTTGTGGTGGGATTTGATCACGGCGCTGGGGCCGCCGAATGCGGACCGAGATTCGATGAGATCCGGATAGAGCGTCCCCTGGGCGAGGAATTCGGCGCCCTTGATCTTCTTGGCCTCTCGGTCGAAGACCTCGATGAAGATCCGGCCGATGATCTTCCTTTTCCTTTCCGGATCCGCCACCCCTTTGAGGCCGTCGACAAACGCTTTCCGCGCCCGCGGGAAACGAACGTCCATCCGGAAATTTTTCCCGAAGAGGGTCCTCACCTTCTCCGCCTCGCCCAACCGCAGGAATCCGTTGTCCACAAAGACGCAGGTGAGCCGGCGGCCGATCGCCTTGTGGAGCAGGACGGCCGCAACGGAGGAATCGACCCCTCCGGAAAGGCCGAGGATCACCCGCTTGTCGCCGACCGTAGCCCGGATTTCCGCGACGGCATCCCGGACGAAGGATTTCATCGTCCAACTCTTCGCGCAACGGCAGACGCCGAAGAGAAAATTCTCCAGCATCCTTTTCCCCTCGGTCGTGTGGACCACCTCCGGGTGGAACTGGAGTCCATAGAGCCGCCGTTTCGCGTCCTCGGCGGCCGCCGCCTCGGTGTTCTCCGTCGAGGCGGTGATCCGGAAGCCTTTTGGCAGGCACCCGATCCGGTCGCCGTGGCTCATCCAGCAGCGCGTCTTCTTCTCGACGCCGGCGAGGACGCCGCCCCCCTCTTTCCGGACGGTCAATTCGGCGAAACCGTACTCCCGCTTGTCCGAACGGATCACCTCGCCTCCCAGCGCGTCGACCATGAACTGGAGGCCGTAACAGATCCCCAGGATCGGAATGCCGAGATCGAAGATCCCCTTTGCCACTCGCGGTGCGTTTGCCTCGTAGATCGAGGAGGGGCCGCCGGAAAGGATGATCCCTTCCGGCCGGATCTCCCGGATCTTTTCGATATCGATCCCCGGCGGCTCGATCTGGCAGTAGACCTGGTGTTCCCGGACCCGCCGGGCGATAAGCTGGTTGTACTGGGAACCGAAATCGATGATCAGTATCACGTCGTCCGCCCCTTTCCTTCCTCCATCAGATGAATGAATTCATCGAAAAGATATTCCGCGTCGTGCGGGCCGGGCGCCGCCTCAGGGTGATACTGGACGCTGAAGGCCGAGAGGGCCGGATAGCGGAGCCCTTCGGATGTGTGGTCGTTGAGGTTCTCATGGACCGTCTCCCGTTCCCCTGT
>JAHIMW010000194.1 GCA_018896355.1 Pseudomonadota bacterium | reverse complement strand
GGCAGTCAGTTACTGCGGCCTGTGCAGCGCACAACGGGAATCGGCCGGCAAGGAACAACGGGGGCCGATTTCCAAGAAACGCAACAAACACTTGCAAACCATGCTCATCGAGGCCGTCCAGGTCGGCCAGGCGGAGCAGCGCCCTGAACTCGTTGTAGGCCCAGTCGCCCTTCTCGCGGCAGCGGCGACGGGCGAACTCCTCGTTCTCCGGCGTGAGGAGAGATCCGCTTATATGGGGCCGGACGGTTTCCAGGTCGGTGCAGAGGGCCATGCTGGCCAGCCGGTTGAAGACGCGGCGGTTCCCCGTGTTCCGACCAAGGTGCGTTTCGATCAGCAGAATCGAAACGACGATCTCCTTCGGAACGCCATAGAGGGTGTGGACCTCTTCCAGGACGGCCCTGTTATCAAGGATATAGGAGTGGGCGCGGGCGATGACCCGGTTGCTCAGGTAACCCTGGCGGACGGTGGTTTTCAACCGGGCGACGTCGTCCGGGCTTTCGGCGCGGGACCGGAGGATGGCCTGGATCTTTTCGGCCATCGCGTCCGGCTCGAAACGGACCTCCGGACGATCGAAGAGCGCCTCCAGCGTCTGCCGGTTGAAACCGTCGGCCGTCAGGCGTTCGACAAGCGGCTTCCAGTCGGCGGCGGCCGACTGGACCGTTCCGAACAGAAAAAACAGAAAAATGATAGCAAAAACTAACGGGAAAAAGATCCGGGCGCCCTGCGACACAATGACGGTGATGGCGGCGCTCAAACGGTGGGTCATGGCATCCTTCAAACAATGGGGGTCCTGTCTTAAAGCAATGTTGCGCTTCACCCTTCCCCTGCTTTAGCAGGGGCAGACTTATTGCGGCGTATTCCGGGGACACGTTCCGATCCCCCCGGGCTGGGGACACCTTGCGGCAAGGTGTCCCCACATGTCCCCGACGCCTCATTCTTCAGGATTTGCGCGCCCTGCCTGCGGCCTTTTTACTAAGCCGCCAAAGAGACACTTTCCCGCTCTCTCGTGTGATTCTACCACAGCGTGCGGGAAAATCCAATGCCGCGGCTCAAAAAGATTCAGTTTGCATCCGGGAGCAAAATTTCGCATCAGGATGCTGCCCGGGTTCCTGGCGACAAAGATTTTTCTTGACAAGGGATTTGGGACAAGTTTTACTAACGCCATCGCCGTTTGTTGATCTCCATATTGGGACAGATTTGAAATCTGTCCCCCATAACATGCCGCCCCGGAACCGGTCGGCGAGAACAGATCCATAGCGAAATCATAAGGAGGAAATGTTTATGACGGAATACGACTACTGGAAGATTTTCCCCCGCATGCCGAAAAAGGTGACCATTGGCGACATCACCATCCGCGACGGATTCCAGCACGAGGAGAAGACGGTCTCCACGGCGGCCAAGATCTTTTACGGCGAGGAGATGATCCTCGCGGGATGCCGGGAGATCGAAGTGACGAACCTCGGAAATCCCGAAGGCATCCCCCAGTTCCGTGACGCCGAGAAGGTGCTGACCTACTTTCGGGGGGATCGGTTCAAGAAGAACTGCGAGCGCCGGGGGATCAACCCGGCGGAGATCACCTTTACCGCCGTAACCATCCGCGAAAAGGCGGTGGACACGGCGATCGAACTCCACAAGCGGGGCGTCGGCCCGGACCGGATCCTGATGATGGTTTCCACCGACCCGGAACATCACTATGCCAACTCCGGCACCACCCTCTCGCAGTACTGGAAAGAGGTGGAGCGGTGCATAAGGAAGGCCGCCGACGTCGGGATCAAAATGAACGGCACGGTGAGCACCATCTGGGGGAGCCCGATCACCGGGGCGACCCGGATGGAGGATGCCGTGGAGTTCACCAAGCGCTTCCTGGAACTCGGCGCCTTTGACATCGAACACGCGGACCACGACGGCTCCGCCTCGCCGGCCCAGGTTTACCGGTACTACTCGATGATCCTGGACGCGATTCCCTACCCGGAGGTGCATCTGGCCCATTTCCACGAGACGAAACGGATCGCCCCCGCCTCGGTTCTGGCCGCGCTTCAGGCGGGTATCTGCCGCTTCGAGGCGACGCTCGGCGGCTTGGGCGGGCAGCCGGCCAACTTCCTCGACGATTGCCCGGTACGCGGAACGGGGGAATACTACTACAGGGATCCCCGTTATGTGGGCCTCGTCACCTTGGAGGATCTGCTGGTGATGATCGACGAAATGGGAATCGAACACGGGTATGATGTGGACCGGGTGCTCTGGCTGGGACGCCAGATGGAGAAGACGATCGGCCGGCGCCTCCGTTCCGAGGCGATCTGCAACGGGCGCACAATCCGCGAAGGCCACCCGGAATTCGCCCGGCCGGGTCTGAAGAAGCTCATCGAGAAGGCCGGGGAGAAGCCGGGGCAGCTATTCCCCGCGGATTGGGCGCCCCAGGCCGTACTTCCCGAACGGCTCCGGCCAAAGGTATGACGCCTGAATGAGGCGTCGGGGACATGTGGGGACACCTTGCCGCAAGGTGTCCCCACATGTCCCCGGAACACGCCGCAATAAGCCTGCCCCTGCGAAAGCAGGGGAAGGATGAAGCGCAACGCAGCATCCTGACTTTTTGCGAAGCCATCTATGAAGGCGCCGGCTTCTTGGGAGGGCATCCATGATTACCGCCGTGATTCCCCGGGGCGCCGGTCCGCTGGCCGAAGGGCGCATGGAGGAGCTTCTCCGGAACCCGCTGATTCGGAAGGTTATTGTCCTCGACGCCGGGGGCGGATCTCCGCTTTCGGCGCGCTGTGAGGCGCTTGCGGTCTCCGATCCCTCTTCCGGCCCAACCTGGAACACCCTTCTCGCCAAGGCCGCCACGCGCTATCTGCTCTATCTCTCTTCGGGGGATGTCCGGCCCGATCCGCGTGCCCCGGAACGTCTGGTCGAGACGGCGGAGGCGACCGGTGCGGGAATGGTCTATGCGGATTACGCCGAAATCCGCGGGGGAAACATCCTTGAACATCCGGTGAATGACCACCAGACCGGGAGCATCCGCGACGGTTTCGATTTCGGTCCCGTTATGCTGATCTCCACAGCCGCCGCGCGCCGGGCGCTCCGGAAGTATGGGGCGATCCCGCCCTGCCGGTGGGCCGGCTGGTATGACCTTCGCCTGAAGCTCTCGACCGACCGGGCGCTCTTCCGTCTCCCGGAGCGGCTCTCCATTGTTGCGGAGGCCGCTCCGGACGGGGCGGATGGGACCGGAAGGAGCGTCGGGGGGCCGTTCGCCTACGTCGATCCGGGGAACCGGGCGTTCCAGCAGGAGATGGAGGCGGCCGCGACCGCGCACCTCCGGCGGATCGGGGCATGGCTTGCTCCGGTGTTTCGAGACGTTTCGCCTTCGAATGAGTATTTTCCCGTGGAGGCGAGCGTTGTCATCCCCGTCCGGAACCGGGCCCGGACCGTGGCCGACGCCGTAAAGAGCGCCTTAGCGCAGCGGACCGATTTTCCGTTCAACGTGATCGCCGTGGACAACCATTCCACCGACGGCACAACGGCGATCCTCGCGGAGCTTGCAGGCCGCCACCCCGCGCTGAAGCACGTCGTTCCAAAGCGGCTGGACCTCTCCATCGGCGGCTGCTGGAATGAGGCGATCTTTTCCAAAGCCTGCGGCCGGTACGCCGTCCAGCTCGATTCGGACGACCTCTACCAGGGAGACGATGTCCTCAAGCGGCTCATCGATCTGCTGCGACGGGGGAATTGTGCGCTGGTCGTCGGCGCATACACCATTGTCGACGGTAATCTGCGGGAGATCCCGCCCGGGCTGATCGACCACCGGGAGTGGACCGACTCAAACGGGCGAAACAACGCGCTGCGCATAAACGGTCTGGGGGCGCCCAGGGCCTTCAATACGGCGGTCCTCCGCCAAAGCGGGTTTCCGAACGTCGGTTACGGCGAGGATTATGCGGCGGCGCTCCGCCTGTCACGGGAATACCGGATCGGCAGGATCTACGACAGCCTTTACCTCTGCCGCCGCTGGGAGGGGAACACGGATGCCGCCCTTTCCATTGAGCAGGCGAACCTCCACGACGCCTACAAGGACCGGCTCCGAACGATCGAGATCGGTGCGCGACGAAAACTGAACGGGGTGAGGGGATGGAGATCCTGATCCGGCCGTGGCTGATGGAGGATCTGCCGGCGGTGCGGTGGATCCTCTGGGAATCCTGGATGGCCGCCTACAGCGCCTTCGTTCCGGAGGAGGATCTCCGCGCCTACCATGAGGCGACCTACCGGATTGAATCCCTGACTCATCTGCATGAAAGCCCTTTCGTCCACGGCTTCATTGGCGAGGCGGACGGCGAAGCGGCGGGTTTCGCCCGGACGCAGTTTAATAAAAGCGAAAACCGCCTCTTCCTGGCCTCGCTTTATCTGCTGCCGGACTTTCAGCGGAAGGGGATCGGCGGAAGGCTTCTTCGGGCCGCGGAGGAGAAGGCCCTGGCCTATAACCTTGGGGAGCTCTGGGTCGGGGTGATGGTCCAGAACGAGGCGGCCCGCCGCTGGTACGAAAAGCGCGGCTTCCGGTTCGTAAGGGAGGAACCGTTCCGGATGGGCGGGACGACCGTTCCCCATCTGATCGGCTACAGGGTGATCGGGGAATGAGGCTGAAGACGGAAATCAATTTATTCCAATTACTTTTATTCTATGGATTCTCGCCGGCACGGGAATGATAACATTTTGCGGGAACGGCCATCATGACGCCGAATAGTGGGACGGTCGAAGGATTGGAGCGGCGATGCTTCGCCGTTTTTGACGGCGCGCGGGAGACGGTTCCCCTTGCCGACTTGGCGGTCGCTCTTCTCGAACGGCAGAAGAAAACCTGGCCCGGCCTCGCCGGGGGGTATGAGGCCCTGGGGGAGGCCAGGTTGCGCGAGATCCGCGGCGACGGCTGGGGCGTCAAAATCCAGTTCAATCCGCGGCGGATCGTCAGCAGCGGCGCAAGGGTCGATCCCGAAACCATTCGGCGGCGCCCCTGTTTCCTCTGCCCCGACCATCTCCCGCCGGAACAGCAGGCGATCCTCTACCGGGACGACTATCTCGTCCTGTGCAATCCGATGCCGATCTTTCCGGGCCATCTGACGATTGCGCACCGCCGCCATCTTCCCCAGTCGCTCCCGGAAAATATGATAACATTTCTTAGGTTTGCTGTGGACTTCGGTCCCCGGATGACCCTCTTCTACAACGGCCCGAGCGCCGGCGCCTCGGCGCCGGACCACCTCCATTTCCAGGCGGCCCCCGCCGGTCTGATGCCGGTGGAAAAAGAGATTCTGGATCCCCGAAAACGGACCGGGGCGCGGCGGCGGGATGGCGTGGAGATTTGCCGGACGGCGGGGCTGGCCCGGGGGATTCTGGTGATCGAGGGGAGGGAAGAAGGAAACGTTGCGGCGGCGGTCGGGGAGCTGATCGGCACGCTCGGCCGCTCGACGACCTCCGACGGCGAGCCGCTGCTGAACATTCTTTGCACCCGCACCGGGGAAGGGTGGCGCCTGATCCTCTTTCCCCGGCTGAAGCTCCGGCCGGACGCCTATTTCAGGGAAGGGGAGGAGAGACTCCTCATCAGCCCCGGCGCCGTGGATATGGGCGGGATGATCATCACATCGAGGGAGAAGGAGTTCGACGCACTGACACCGGACCTCGTCCGGGAGATCTTCCGGGAGGTCGCTTTCGACGACGCTGCGGTCGACGCGCTGCTCGATCTTCTCTGATGCCGCGAATCCCTTCTCCTTTCCATCCGGCGGCGCTTAGGGTCTGTAACCGCAACCGTTATTCCGCTACAGACCCTTAGAAGGCAAGGCGCTTTGATCGGACACACGCGTTTGCGTCTGCTGGAATCGCCCGGCCGACGATGATCCCCGTCAGGGCGCGGCGAGAGATCAGATAACGGTACAGGGTTTCATCCGACAGGACCACCTTACCCGCGGCGCTGGATGCGTGCAGTAGATGGAGCCCCCGGGGGCCGCGGACGGCGATCCCGGTGTGGCTCACGTCGATTCCGTCCGCGTTCGTCGTAACCGCTATGATGTCGCCGTTTTCGATCCGCTTTTCAATTCCCGGCAAGTCGGCCTTCGGGACACAATGGAGCGTCCGCCGGGAACAGGCCGCCTCCACGATCCGCATCCGCCGGAAAGCGGCGGCGCCCCGGAGCGGCGGGTGGTCCTCCCGATGGTCCGTCAGTTCATGGAACGCCTTCCGGAAGGGGATGCCGCCGAGGTCGCGCGTGATCTCCCGGATGACGCCTTTGCGCCCGTTGTCCCTGAGCCAGTCGGTGAAGTAGTGGAGGCGGGAGGGGTAGCCGTTCCGGCGTCCGCCCCGATAGCGGATCCGTTCCAGGGCCGCTGCGTAGTCCCCAAAGGCGGTCTTTCCCGCCCGGATCATGCCCGCCAGGATGACGGCGTTTTCGACGAACGTGACGCAGTCGAAGGCGCGCAGGTTGACGACGAGCCCCTCGGGGCCTTTTTTCTCCAGCGTTTCGGCCTCGTAGGGGGCGCCGAGGAAGTGGAGCCCGACCTCAACGATCAGGTCGCCGACCGATCTTGCGGTATCTCCGCGCTCCCGCGCCTTCTCCAGCAACGCCTTGCAGATTTCACGGTCTTCCGGCAGAAAGATCAAACCGCCTCCTATCTAAAACAGGGGGGCAACCCCTACCATTTTCTCGTCTCCGTCAATGATGATGCTCTGGATCCCTCTGTACCACAAAACCGCCTGCGAGGCATCTGGAAAAGGTCCAAACGCGGGATTCCGGGACGTCTATCCGGTGCTTAGGTGCGGCGGCTCCGCAAATAGCAGTGGAAATTTTCCGGGATTTTCGATAAGGGAAAAGGCAAAGTCCATAAAGGAGGAACGGATGAACCCAGTCGGCGAACCTTATCGATTCCAAGGCGCCTCTCAGTACGTCCTCGACGATGAACTGGCAAAGATCGTGAATGTATCGATGGCCCTGGAGATGCCGCTGCTGCTCAAGGGAGAACCGGGCACCGGGAAGACCATGCTTGCCCATGCGATCGCCCAGAGCCTCGCGATGCCGCTCATCGTGTTGAACGTCAAGTCCAGCATGAAGCTCCTGGACGCCCTCTACCAGTACGACACCCTCACCCGCTTGAACGACAGCCGCTTCGGGGATTCCAAGCGGGACGTGAGCAACATCTCGGAGTACATCCGGATGGGGAAGATCGGCCAGGCGTTCGTCTCCGACTGCCGGACGGTGCTTCTGATCGACGAGATCGACAAGGCGGACACCGATTTTCAGGACGACATGCTCGACGTCCTCGACCAGATGCAATTTGATATCATGGAGATCGACAAGACGGTCACCGCACGGAACCGCCCGGTGATTATCATCACCTCCAACGCGAAAAAGGACCTCTCCGACCCTTTTCTCGGCCGGTGCAATTTCCACCATATCGCCTTCCCCGATCCGGAGATGATGCGGATGATCCTGAGTGTCCATTTCCCGGACCTTTCCGAGGAGTTGGCGAAGGCATGCCTTCACACCTTCTACCGCCTCCGGGAGTTCCGCGGGATCGAGAAGAAACCGGCCACCCGGGAGCTGATCAACTGGGTCCGCGCGCTTAAGGCCGATCCCGATTTCGACCTGAAAGCGGTCGAAAACGGCGAAATCCCCTACCTCGGGGTGCTCTTCAAAAAGAGCGTCGATATGAACCTCGCGATTCAGCAGGCGGGACGAGCCCGCAGGTAAACCAGTAAGGGGTAAGGGGTAAGGGTAAAGGGTAAGGAGTCTTTCACGCCTCACGCCTGACTCTTCACCCCTCGCTATTGTTGAGGGCATGCCGTGTTCGTCCGATTTTTCTACATGCTCCGGGAAAAGGGGGTCCCCGTCACCCCGACCTCCTTTCTCCGCCTTCAGAAGGCCCTCGCGCTCGGCCTGATCGGGTCCGTGGACGACTTCTACACGGCGGCACGTTCCATACTCGTCAAGAGCGAACGGTACTTCGACACCTACGATCAGGTTTTTTCACACTATTTTCGGGGAGCGACGCTCGAGGAGATCACCGATGTCGATCTGACCGACATCGCGAAGGCGCTGCTCGAAGAGTGGCTGAAGCGGCCGAAGGAGTTGGCGGAGGCCCTCGGTCTTGACGAAAAAAAGCTCGCCCAATATACGCCGGAGGAACTGATCCGCTACTTCCTCGACCGGCTGAAGGAGCAGAAGGAGGCCCATCACGGCGGGAACCGCTGGATCGGCACGGGGGGGACCTCTCCCGTCGGCCATTCGGGCCGCCATCCCGGCGGGATGCGCGTGGGGGGCGCCTCCCGAAGCAAATCCGCGGTCAAGGTGGCGATGGAGCGGCGCTACCGGGACTACAGCCAGGAGGGGCCCCTGACGGAGCTCCAGATGGGCGAGGCCTTGAAACGGCTCCGGCGGATGATCCCGCACGGCCCGAGGGACGTCGTAAACGTGGAGAAGACGATCCGCGAGACGATGCGGAACGGCGGTGAGATCTCGATCGTTTTCGACCGCCGCCTGTCCGACCGCCTCAAGGTGATCCTAATGATCGACAACGGCGGCTGGTCGATGGACCCCTACATCGAAATCGTCCAGACGTTGTTCAACTACGCCCGTTCCCAGTTCAAGGACCTCAAGATCTACTATTTCCACAACACGGTCTACAGCCGCGTCTGGCTGGACCCCCAGCGCCACCTCCGACCGGAGGCCGTCGAGGAGTTCACGCGCCGGGATCCCGATACCAGGCTCATCATCGTGGGGGACGCGGCGATGGCTCCCAATGAGCTCATGTGGGCGAACGGCTCCATCTACGTCGGTGAGACGGAGGGCCGGAGCAGCGAAGATCGGCTGAAATTTCTTGCCCGGACCTTCCACCACGCTGTCTGGCTGAACCCGCAGGCGGAGTCGAGCTGGCACTATACCTGGACCATCGAGGTGATCGGGAAGATCTTTCCGATGTTCGAACTGACGCTGGACGGGCTGGACAAGGCGGTCCAGCACCTGATGAAGCGGAATTAAGATGACATCGTTGATGTTCCTCCCCCGAGGAGGGAATCTCCCGCAGCGGCAAAAGAGGAAGGCTGACGATATAAAAAAGTTCTTGACAGACCCTGCGGATGTGTTATGAAACCAAAAAACGTGATACGGTGATCTGAAGATGTCTGAACTGGTTCGTTTCGGGGTTTCCCTGGAGAAAACCCTCCTGGACAGGTTTGATGTCCTGATCCGGGCAAAACAGTACACCAACCGCTCGGAGGCCCTGCGGGACCTGATCCGCAAGGAACTGGTCCAGCAGGAATGGCAGAGTGGCAGCGATGTGGTCGGTACGATCACTCTCATTTACGATCATCACAAGCGTGATGTTTTGATTCGTGTGATGGACACCCAGCACGACTTCCAGGAGGCGATTATCTCTACCCAGCACATCCATCTCGATCACCATAACTGTCTGGAGATCGTGGCTGCCCGGGGTAATGCGGAAGAGGTTCAGAGGCTGGCCGATGCGCTCAGGTCCATCAAGGGGGTCCGTCACGCAACCCTGAGTATGTCCAGTACGGGACGGGAAATCGGGTAGGCGTATTATTTTTTTACCCGGACGTGTTACGAATATTGAATTCATAGCATGCGATAGTGAAGAATGGAGAAACGAAGGAGCAGCCTTTGCGGCTGCGCCCTTCTTATTACACGAGCGCGGTTCAGACCGCGACGGGGGGGTTGTGATGGCATGGCTGAGTTACTTGGTAGATTATGGCATCATCGGACTGCTGATTCTCCTGTCTATCATTTCCCTGGCAATTTTTGTGGAGCGGTGGGTTTTCCTCAGGAGGGTCGATCCCGGTGGTTACGAAGGGAGCAGGCGCACCCTGGAGATAGCGATTACACGAAGGCTGGGAGTAATCGCCTCCATAGGGAGCAACGCGCCCTACATTGGCCTTCTCGGGACCGTGCTCGGCATCATGTTGACCTTCTACACGATAGGCGTCGAAGGGTATGTGAATGCAACACGTATCATGGTGGGGCTCGCCCTCGCCCTCAAGGCGACCGCCATAGGTCTGGTGGTTGCCATACCATCCATCGTTTTTTACAACACCCTTTTGCGGCGGGTCAAAGTAATTCTTTTGGAGTGGGATGACCGTCATGAATGAAAAGGAATTCGATTATATCAACATGATCCCTTTTATCGACGTGATGCTTGTGCTCCTCACCATAGTGCTCACCACAAGCACCTTTGCAGTAACGGGCATCATACCCGTGGATCTGCCGAAGGTAGCGGGAAAACATGAAGCGGCTACGGTGACGCAGGTTGTGGTGATTGATAAGCAGGGTGCTATCCTTTTCCAGGGCAAGGCCGTCACTCTCCCAGATCTCAAGGCCTGTATTACCGCCATACCGAGACAGACGCCCTTTGTTATCAGGGCCGACAAGGATATTCCCCTCCAGGGATTTGTCGAGGTCCTTGATCTCATCAAGACGGCAGGCTTCAGAAAGGTAAGCCTCCAGACCGAATGGATGGGTCAATGAGAGAAAACTACTTGGGAGCCGCCATCTCTATCCTGGTGCACTCATGCGTCATACTGCTCCTGGCGGCTGCTTCGTTTGCCGTGCAGAACAGCCCGGTCAAGGTGGTGGAGATGGATTTCTCGCTCATGAAGGATCCTGCAAAGGAGTCTCCACCGAAAGTCGAAAAGGAGATAATTGAGAAAAAAGCACGGATACTTAAACATGAGACGACGCCCAAGAGGATAGTCGAGCCATATCGGTTTGTTAAGCAGAATCCGGAAACCGTTCCAGCGAAAGTGCAGGTCGAACCGCTTCCTGTGTCGACCATCGCCACTGCGTCGTCCCCGGACCTGATGAAAGAGCAGGTCGAGCCGTCTCCTGTGCTGACCGTCGTCACTACGTCGGATGCCCAAGGCGAAATGGTCGTACATGGCACACCGGCAACCTATGCGGGCTCTTCCGGCGTCACTGCGTCGGATGCCCAAGGTAAAATGGTCGCACACGGCACGCCGGCAACCTACGCGGGTTCTTCCGGGTCGGGGAGATCCCTTCAGGCGCACGGAGGTTCTGCCGGAGGGACAGAGGGCGCGGAAGGCGGCGGTAGGAATATAGGTAAAGGCGGCGAGACCATGCTTGAAGAAGGCAAGGACTACAACTATATCCGTCATGCGGTCATGAAGAATATTGGATACCCGGAGAGAGCGAGGAAGATGGGGTTTGAGGGAAAGACGCTTCTCTCCTTCATGGTGCTGGAAAACGGGACTACAAGCCAGATTAAGGTAGAGAAGAGCTCTGGCTACCGGCTTCTTGACGACAATGCGATAGAGGGGGTCGCAAGAACGGTGATTTCCCAAAAGGTGTTCTACAGGGTCGTTGTTCGTCTCCCCATAACATACAGGCTCCAGGTTTCAAAGGGTGACGGGACATGAATGTGGCCCATTCCACAAAAGTAGCAGAGGGGAGGTGATGGGAACATCTCTGTGATGAAGTGCCGGTAGGAAGCGGCAAGTATCGGAGGGACAGGGCCAACCTTGGCGGGAAAAACCCTGCCCCCCCGATGAAAGAAAGCGATGTGCATGACACCGCCTTCCCTTTACTTATTGTAACACAAGGAGGTGGTGAAAGAAAAGAAGGAGGAATGTTCAATGAAAAACGCTGCAAGAATCACCACCAGTCTTCTTTTTTGCATTTTTTTTGTGGCCATGTCGGCATGGGCGGAAGAGCCGAAGAAAGGGGACAAGGAGGGAGAAAAGAAGGACCAGAAAGCGGTATTGGAAGAAATCACCGTCATAGGCGCCCCGGACAGCAATCCCGTTACTCCCATTAATACCCGTTATGGCACCCAGTACAATCTGGTGACCGAAGAACAGATCAAACAACAGAATGCTTACGACTTCCAGTCCACCCTGCGCAATGTGCCGGGGGTCATGTTTCAGAGCAAGAATCTCATGGGGAGCCAGACCAGCCACAGCCTTTATATTCGTGGCCGGGGCGCCAGCCACCCCAGCTCTGATTTTGCGATTCAGTTTGACGGAGTTCCCCGCTATGGGGCATTATTCGGCCAGGTGTTGGGCGACGGCATCGCCATCTCCACGATCGGGGGGATAGAGGTTTTCAAGAGCCCGCAGCCGTCTCAGTTCGGCAGCGGGTATGCGTCGGTGAATGTCCTGCCCAAGTATTTAAAGGCAGAGGGTCAAGAGGTTTTGTTGGATTTCAGCGGGGGCAGTTACGCCACATTCAGCCAGAGTCTTTCCGGTGGTGTTAAAAAGGGGGCGTTTGATTCCTATGTTTCCCAGAGCTGGGCGTCCACAGACGGTCATCAGGACCATTCCCGCGCTCAGCAGCAAAACTACTATGCCAATACCGGCTATCAAATCAACAAAGAATGGAACATCAGGTTTTTGGCCAACTATGTAAGCAGTCAAACTTTGGCTTCCATGCCGGACACCACGCCCACGGCAACAAACGGAGTGA
Source organism: Pseudomonadota bacterium (assembly GCA_018896355.1). Taxonomy (GTDB): domain Bacteria; phylum Desulfobacterota; class Syntrophia; order Syntrophales; family UBA5619; genus UBA5619. Next base: position 6,265 of record JAHIMW010000194.1, on the reverse strand, counting down.
GCTGGCCCGGAGCGGAACGCTACGATACCGAAACTTTTCTTACGACATTGACACTGAACCACCAATACGAAAAATTTAGCGGTTATCTGAAGGCCTATGGGAATGATACCGATTTTGACCTGTTGCAGGAATTGACAAACGGTAAGCGGTACGCCGGCGGCACCGAAGGACTCTGGTCCCGGCAGGAGATTTCGCTTTATGGAATACGGGCCAAAGAAAAACTCCTTTTTTGGCCGGGTGGAGAAATTTTGGTCGGAGCGGACATGGATATGACCGAACTGAAAAATACCCAACGGACATACAGTGGGCTCGCGGTTGCAGGAATCAATGGCGGACGAGCAGAGAGAGTCTGGGATTTTCCCGAAACAAAGCTCTTTTCTCCCTATGTGGCCATAAGTCAGATGGCCGGTCGATCTGAAGGTTTCCACATCATCCCCTCGGCAGGTTTCCGTTATTTCAAACACAACGAGTTCCAGGATAAGTCCGCGGTCCAGGCAGGTCTGGTGATGGGCTACGACCATACCGACCTCAACATCAATTACTCCCGGGGTGTCACCTATCCATCTCCGGTAGCGGTGATGAACATGGTGGTCACCGGTTCGCCGGTGAGCAATCCCAGTCAGTACTGGGAAAAGATAAAGCCGGAAGTGGTGGACCACTATGAAGTAGGCTTAACCCACACCTGGCCGAAAATAGCCACCTTAGGAGCGACCGCTTTCTATGACAAGGGCAAAGACCGTTTCCAGGCGTATATGTTTGGCCCCATCCCAACCCAATTTAACGATCCTATCGGCGAATATGAGATTCGCGGACTGGAGCTCACAGGCACAGCAACCCCTGTGAAAAACCTTGAGTGCTTCGCCGGCGCCACCTGGTTGAAAGCCGAAGCCACCGGCAATGACGGCATCGAACGTGACCATCTGCCTTACACCCCCGGTTTTCAGTTTCAGGCCGGAGTCAACTGGAAATTTCTGGATCATTTCCGTTTCTTCATGGATATGCAACACCTCAGAGACCTGTATCAAGGCACTACCCGTCGTAGCGGCACTTTTAATTACAGTCAGCTTACCCGTAAAGACAAGCTGGATGACATCACGCTGTTTAACGCCCGGTTGAGCTATCGTTTCGATTACAGGCCGTTGCGACTGAGCGATTCGGAGATCTTTTTAGCGGTAAACAACATTTTTAATCATGATTATGAATACGCAAAGGGGTACAGCATGCCTGGAACAACTGTTTTTGCCGGATTCAGCATGAAGCTCTGGTAAGCTTGTTGTTTGCAGGTTGGATTGAGGGTTGGCATTCAAGAGAAACGCCGCGCATTTTTCAGGAGGTTCGGCAAATGTGGACAAAAGTGAAGTTGTTTCTTGCGATCGTGGCAATAGCGTTGCTGGGGGTTTCTACGGCCTATTCGAGCACGCCCCAAGAAGGAAATGCGAAAATCGTACGCGGCATTGTGACATCGGACACGATCCTGTCCGGAATGATCGCCTCGCTTTTGCCGCCGCACCGCTATTCCATCGAAGCGATACTGCCCCCAGGGCAGTGTCCCGGCCACTATGATGTGAAACTCGCAGACATCGAGAAAACGCAAAAAGCCGATCTTACCGTTTCATTCAGGGGAATGCCTTTCATGGACAAAGCCGGCCTGGGCGGTAGAGCGCAACTTCTTGTGGATGCGGGGGATCGCAACTGGATGGCTCCGGACTCATATATATATGGGCTGGGTGTCATCGCCGATGGGCTTTCCAGACATTTCCCGGAAGATAAGGCCGAAATAATAAGGCGGAAGGAAGAGGCGATCCACAGGGTGAATGCGGGGGCGAATTCTCTCATTGAAAAGATCAGGCGGCTGGGAATCTTTGGAAAAGCGATAATCGCCTCCTCCATGCAGAAAGAGCCGCTCGAATGGATGGGTTTCCGAGTTGTTGGAGAATACGGCAGACCGGAAGCGATGTCTGCCAGGGAAGTCGTGCGCCTTTCGAAAATCGGAAGGGAACAACAGGCAACAGCCGTTGTGGACAATCTTCAATCCGGACCCGACACAGGAAAAGGAATCGCCGAAACGCTGGGGGTGCCGCACGTTGTCCTGACGAATTTTCCATCGGAAAAAGGGTATCTTGCCACACTCGGAGAGAATGTTGAAGCCGTCGCGGCGGCAGTGATGCGAAAATGAAACCGGATTGCTTCTTAAAGTTGTGACGCATAATGAACGAGCCCATTATAAAACTGAACGGTATCACCGTCCGAAAGGCAAAGGGGTTGCTATTGGACGGTATCAGCCTTAGCGTGTCGCGCAACGAGTTTGTCGGGATTATTGGTCCCAACGGCGCCGGAAAAACCACGCTTCTGAATGTCATAGCCGGATTTGAAAGATTCGAGGGGACGCTCGGTCTTTTCGGACGAAGGGAATCGTGGAGGCGATGTCGTGAAACCAGGCTTCGTGTCGGTTACGTTCCGCAGTTATTCCAAATCGATCCGGCGTTCCCGATTCTGGTTGCGGAGGCCGTGATGACTGGCGCAATCGGCCGGCTCGGACTGTTCCGCTCGCCCGGCAGACAGGAGAGAGAAAATGCGATGCGACTCATGGAAATGATGCGTTTAGCCCATCTTGCGGAAAGGCCGCTGGGCCAGCTTTCCGGCGGCGAGCGGCAGAAAGTGTCGCTGGCGCGGGCGATTCTCCAACAGCCGGATATCCTTCTCATGGATGAACCGACCGCAAATCTGGACATCGCTGTCCAGAAGGAAGTCTTGAACCTTATAGATGAAATTCACAAACAGGAAGCCTTGACGTTTCTTTTCGTCACGCACGATTTCAATATGCTTCCCTCCGCAATGCGACGCGCCGTCTTGCTGGATCATGGGAAAAAAGTCTTTGACGGAGACATCGACACCGCCTTGTCGGGTGATACGTTGAGCAGGTTGTTCCAGTACCCGCTGGAGACTTTTGAGCGCAACGGCAGGAGATTCGTTTCCTATGGCTGAACATTTGCTCGAAGCGCTCACGTACCCGCCCATCCAACGCGCCGCCATTGCCTGCGTGCTGTGCGGCGCGAGCTGCTCGCTGCTGTCCGTATTTGTGGTCCTGATGAAAATGCCGCTGATAGGCGTCTCGATGTCCCACGCCGCTTTTGCAGGCGCTGTATTGGGGTTGCTGCTTGACTTCAATCCTTTTTTAAGCGGATTTATCCTGTGTCTGCTGGTGGCGGGAGTCCTCGGCCCGCTTTCGGATCGCACGGACATGTCCCCCGAGAACATGCTCGGCATCATGTTTTCATTTCTTATGGGACTTGCGTTTCTCGGCATGGGAATTCTCACGAGGACAAAGGCCGGCGCCCTCAACCTGATGTGGGGAAGCCTGCTGTCGCTGTCCATGTCGGACGTTTGGGTATTAGCGCTGATCACATCGGTCCTTGTCCTGTTCGTATTTTTATTTTTCAAGGAGATTCGCTCCGTGATGTTTAACAGACGGCTTGCCGCAGCGAGCGGCGTGCCCGAGCGGATGATTTATTACACGCTTCTGTTTCTAACCGGGGCCGTCGTGTCCTCAAACCTTGCGACGGTGGGTGGTCTGCTCATCTTCGCCTTACTCGTGCAACCCGGAGCCACAGCGCTCCAGTTGACGTACAATTTGAAACACTTTTTTCTCATTTCCACGGCCTCGGGGATCGGCGCCTGCGTTTCCGGTCTTGTCGTGTCTTATATTTTTGATCTTCCGTCCGGCGCGTCGGTGGTTCTCATGGCGACAGCCATCTTTGCCGCCGCATACGTTTTTTCACCAAAACGCCGCTCGGCAAAACTCAAGGGAAGGGACACGTTCCATGAAAATGACGCCCGATGAAATCTATCGCACACGAAAGAATTTCTTCAACGACCATGCAGAAAGCTGGCGTGATATGTGGTACAAAGATCCCGCAACCGGGCGCCACGATAAGCATGAAAAGGACTTAGATCGCCTGTTTTCACTCCTGCCGTTGAAACCGGGAGACCACGTATTGGACGCCGGATGCGGATCGGGGGTACTGGTTCCATCCATTCTCGAACGTATCACTTCAACCGGGATTCTCTACGAGCTGGACTTCGCGGATAAGATGATAGAAACCAATCGGAGCCTGCATGAGGGGGACAACATTCGATTCATCCTCGCGGACGCTGAGAATGCACCGCTGGATGACGCCTCCTGCGACGTGGTTATCTGTTTCTCGTGCTTTCCGCATTTTCATGACAAGGAAAAAGCCATGACGACCCTTTCACGCATCCTGAAACCGCGTGGGATTTTCGCCGTGTCGCATTTCGACTCGTCGGAAGGGATAAACAAACACCACGGATCATGCCATGCCGTCATGCACGACCACCTGCCTGACGAGGCGGCGATGCGTGCCTTGCTGCAGACAGCAGACTTGGGCATTGATGTGTTTATTGATGAGCCGGGCTTCTATTGTATTATTGCAAGAAAATAGTCTCCTGGGATGCCGCCATGTCTGTCTTTCTGTCCCTCTATCTGTGGATATCAATCTCCCGCGGCCAGAGATCGGATCGCCTCCAGGGCAAAGGAAATTTCCTCATCTTTGTTAAAATAACCGAATCCGAAGCGAATCGTTCCCTGGGAGAAGGTCCCGATCGTCCGGTGCGCGGCGGGGGCGCAATGCAGTCCCGGCCGGCAGAGGATACCAAAGCGTTCATCGAGTTCCAGGGCCGCCTCGGAAGGAGAAACACCGGCGATGTTAAAAGAGACTGCGGCTGTTCGGCTCGCGGCGTCGGGAGGTCCATAAACGGCAATGCCTTTCAGGGAAGCAAGCCCCTTCAGGAATCTCTCTGTCAACCCTTCCTCTTTGCTGCGGATGGCTTCCACCCCTTCGGTGAGGACAAAACGAACCCCGGCGCCAAGGCCGGCGAGCCCGATGGTGTTGGGGGTTCCCGACTCGTATTTGTCGGGCATGAAATCCGGTTGCACTTCAAACTCCGAGCGGCTCCCCGTGCCGCCCATCATCAAGGGCCGGAGATGCCTTTCTATCCCCTCTCGGATATAAAGCCCCCCTGTCCCCTGGGGTCCGAAGAGGGACTTGTGGCCTGAAAAAGCAAGGAGGTCGATTGCCATTTCGTCAACATGGATGGGCAATGCCCCTGCTGTCTGGGCGGCGTCCACACAGAACAGAAATCCATGGTCCCGGACGATGTGTCCCAGTTCGGCAATGGGTTGGATGGTTCCCGTCACATTCGAGGCGTGGGTAACGACCAGCAGGCGGGTCTGCGGCCGAATCGCGGCGTGGACATCCTCGGGGCTCAGCCTGCCGTCGCCGGAGCAGGAAACAACCGATATTTGTACCCCCTGTGTCTCTAAAAAGCGCAATGGCCGCATGACGGAATTGTGTTCCATACTGGAGGTAATGACATGATCGCCCGAATGGAGGATACCCAGCAGGGCGATATTCAGCGCCTCCGTGGCATTCTTGGTGAAGGCGATTCGAAGGGAATCATCGATTCCGAAAAGCTCCGCCAGGACCTCGCGGGTTTCCAGGATTATCCGCCCCGCATCGAGCGAGCGCCGGTGACCGGAGCGGCCGGGACTGCCGCCGATCATCTCGTTGTAATAGCCCATCGCCCCCATCATCCCCGCAGGCTTGGGCCAGGAGGTAGCGGCGTTATCGAAATAGATGAGCTGATTTTTTCCCGGATCGGGTTCCATCCTTTTCCCCCGGTTTATAGAAGAACCATTCTTTCCCAGGTCACCAGGCCCTGCAGCGCCTCTGCCGCAAGCCCCTGCTGCTCCACCGCAACACGGAGGCAGACCCCGCAGTCCGTACTGATATGACGGGGGACGGGAATCAACTTATGGGGCGTTCCCCGGGCCTTGAGGATCTTTTCCGCCTTCAGGACATGGCTGACCGAGGGAAACAGAAATACGGCGTACGGCGGCGCTTCTATCACGGACGCACCAACCGGGCGGCGCCCGCCATCGTTTCGAGGATGTCGTACATATTGGAAATACGTCCTGCCGCGATCTGATCGCCAAGCCCGAAATAGTTCACGCATGTGCCGCAGACCAGGATGTCCACCCCGGCCTGCGCCAATTGCTGCAAGTCATCGAGAACCGCCGAATCCTTCACGGCGAGCTTGACCCCGGCGTTGTAACAGATGATCGTCGCCGGCAACGGTTTGAGTTGCGCAAGGGTGTGGATGAAGGCCCGGATCAGGACGTCTCCCAGGACGTCATCCCCCCGCCCCATGTGGTTGTCGGAGAGGACGACCACGATGGGGCCCGCTT
>JAHIMW010000193.1 GCA_018896355.1 Pseudomonadota bacterium | reverse complement strand
CGATTCTGGCCGCCAAAGATATTGCCAAGGAATTGCGGGACGCCCTTTGAAAAAAAATTGGCAATGGATGAGGATTTAAGAGGCTTGCCGAGGGGTAACACCTAACGGGGGGACGGGTAGTGTAAAATTAGAAGTAACCTGTGGGTTGGAAATAGGGTTGGAAATCGTTTCTGAGAACAAGAAACAGGGGGCGGAAAATCTTCCTAACCCCCTGTTTTCATTATGGCGGGGTCGAAGGGACTCGAACCCTCGGCCTCCGGCGTGACAGGCCGGCGTTATAACCAGCTTAACTACGACCCCGTATGCAATTTATCCGCTGTTGAAACCCGATTTCTAGGCTCCCCCTGGTCCAAACCGGGGCATCTTCAGGATTTCGTTATTTCCATGGTAGGCGGAACAGGACTTGAACCTGTGACATCCACGGTGTAAGCGTGGCGCTCTCCCAGCTGAGCTACCCGCCCGCATTACCCCTCTTTTGCGCGGTATCTAACAGCGATCCCTCACGTTGTCAAGGATTAAGTTCAACCTTTACCGTTCATGCAACGAGGCCTGTAACGGAAGGGGTATCCTGCCCGCGGAACCGGCGGCCGGCGCCATCGCCTTCCCGATCGGTTCCACCCTCTCACCCTCTCCCTCTGCCGGCAGCAGCGCCGCCTTCAGGACCTCATCGACATTCTCCACGAGAATGATTTCAAGGTTCTTCAGCACATTGGCAGGAACCTCCGCCAGATCCTTTTCGTTGTCCTTGGGGATGATCACGGTCCGGATATTCCCCCTATGCGCGGCCAGCAGCTTCTCCTTCAATCCTCCGATCGGCAGCACCCGGCCCCGCAGCGTGATCTCGCCCGTCATGGCCAGATCCCCCCTGACCTTCCGGCGGATGAACGCGGAGGCGATGGAGGTTGCCATCGCAATGCCGGCGGAGGGCCCGTCCTTCGGGATCGCCCCTTCCGGCACATGGACGTGGATGTCCGTCTCCTTGTAGAAACCTTCCGGCAGTCCGAATTTTTCCGCCCGGGCGCGCACGTACGTCAGCGCCGCCTGCGCCGACTCCTGCATGACGTCGCCTAACTTTCCGGTCAGGGTCATCTTGCCGGTCCCCTTCATGATAGAGGTCTCGATGACCAGCAACTCCCCGCCGACCTCGGTCCAGGCAAGACCGATTGTCAGACCGATTTCATCCCGTCCTTCGGTTTCACCATGACGGAATTTCGGCACGCCCAGATGCCCCTGAACCGACTTGGAGGAGATTCGGATGCATCCTTTCGCGCCGTTGCTTACGATCTTCCGGGCGAGCTTCCGGCATATCGACGCGATTTCCCGCTCCAGATTCCGGACCCCCGCTTCCCGGGTGTATTGACGGATGATCGTGAGCAGCGCCCCGTCCGTAAAAGCCACGTCGTTGTTCTTCAGCCCGTTCGCCTCCATCACCTTGGGTACAAGGAACAGCTTGGCGATATTGAGCTTTTCCGGCTCCGTATATCCGGCCAGGCGGATCACCTCCATCCGGTCCTGAAGCGGCGCGGGGATGGTCTGCAAGACATTGGCCGTGGTGATGAACATGATATCGGAGAGGTCATAATCGACCTCCAGATAGTTGTCGTTAAAGGCAATGTTCTGCTCCGGATCGAGCACCTCCAGCAGCGCGGACGAGGGATCCCCCCGGAAATCGGAACTCAGCTTGTCCACTTCGTCCAGACAGAAAACAGGGTTGTTCGTTCCGGCCTTCTTGAGCAGTTGGATGATCTTCCCCGGCATCGCGCCGATGTAGGTCCGCCGGTGGCCCCGGATCTCCGCTTCATCCCGGACGCCACCCAGGCTAAGCCGAACGAATTTTCGATTGGTTGCACGAGCCACGGACTTCGCGATAGAGGTCTTCCCGACGCCCGGCGGACCGACGAGACAGAGGATCGAACCCTTGTTCTTCTTGACGAGGGTCTGAACGGCCAGATATTCGATGATCCTCTCCTTGACCTGCTTGAGACCATAATGGTCCTCTTCAAGAATGGCTTCCGATTCCTTCAGCGTATGCTTGTTTTCCGTTTTTTCGGACCACGGCATATCGAGCAACCAGTCGATATAATTCCGGACCACCGTTGCCTCGGCGGACATCGGGGCCATCATCTGCATCTTTTTGATTTCCTGTTTGACCTTCTTGTGCGCCTCTTCGGAAAGCTTCTTCTGTTTCAGCCTTTTTTCCAATTCTACGATTTCGTTGCGAAAATCGTCCTTCTCCCCCTTCTCCCCCATCTCCTTCTGGATCGCCCGCATCTGTTCGTTGAGGTAGTAGTCCTTCTGGGTCTTTTCCATCTGCTTCTTGACCCGTCTCTTGATCTTCTCCTCGACCTGAAGGATCTCGATCTCCGAAAGCATCAGTTCATAGATCGCCTCCATCCGTTCCGGGACATGGAAGATTTCGATAATTCTCTGCTTGTCCTCTAACTTGGCGTTAATCTGGGAAATGACGACATCGGCCAGCTTTGAGGGCTCCTCGATGGAAGCGATGGTGCCGACCATCTCCAGATGCACCTTCTTGGTCATCTTGGCGTAGGTTTCAAACGATTCCCGGATGCTTCTCATCAGGGCCTCGATCCGGACGGTTTCCGTCTTGCCGGTCTCCTCTAACTCTTCGGCGCAAATCAGGAAATAGTCTTCGCAGGGAAGATATTCGCGGATGATGCCCCGTTTCTTCCCTTCGACCAGCACCTTGACCGTACCATCGGGCAGACGCAGCAACTGAATGATGATCCCGATCGTTCCGATGCGATAGATCTCTTCCTCACTAGGATCATCCTTCTGGGCGCTTTTCTGCGCCACCATGAAGATCCCTTTTTCCTCCTTCATTGCGGCTTCCAGTGCGGCGATCGATCTTTCCCTTCCCACAAAAAGAGGAACGATCATGTGGGGAAAGACCACCACGTCCCGAAGGGGCAGAAGGGGAATATCCATCATCCCCGCATTCATTTCCCTGTTCTCTATTTTATTGAACATTATCTCTTCTTCCTGCTTGATTTCAAATTAAGCGGTTTCAGACTTCTTTTCAAAAAGGAGGATCGGTTTTTCCTTGTTCATCACGACTTCCTCGCTGATAACACATTCCTTCACATCCGTGGTCGACGGAAGCTCGTACATGATATCGAGCATGGTATTTTCCAGAATCGCGCGCAGACCGCGGGCGCCCGACTTGCGCTCCACGGAAAGTTTCGCAATGGCCCGACATGCGCCCTCCGTAAATTTCAGTTTTACCCCTTCCAGCTCGAAAAGCTTCTGATACTGACGAACGATGGCATCCTTGGGCTCCCCCAGGATGCGGATCAGATCCTCCTGGGTCAGTTCGTTCAGCGTGGCGATCACCGGCAGACGGCCGATGAACTCGGGGATCAAGCCGTATTTCAATAGATCTTCGGGTTGCACTTCACTGAGCAACTGGTCCGTCTTTTTCTCCCTCTTGCTGCGGATCTCCGCCCCGAAACCCATCGCATTGAAGCCGATCCGACGGGCAATGATACCGTCGAGGTCGTTGAACGCCCCGCCGCAGATAAACAGGATATTGGCGGTATCGACCTGGATAAATTCCTGCTGCGGATGTTTTCTTCCCCCCTTGGGTGGAATGTTGGCCGTCGTCCCTTCAATGATCTTGAGCAGGGCCTGCTGGACCCCCTCTCCCGACACATCCCGGGTGATCGAAGGGTTTCCCGATTTTCTGGCAATCTTGTCGATTTCATCGATATAGACGATCCCTTTGGAGGCCTTCTCGACATCATAATCGGCGTTCTGCAGGAGGCTGAGAATGATATTCTCCACATCCTCTCCTACGTAGCCGGCCTCGGTCAGCGTCGTCGCGTCGGCAATGGTAAAGGGAACATTCAACATCCTGGCCAGGGTCTTCGCCAGAAGCGTCTTGCCGGACCCGGTCGGTCCGATCAGCAGAATATTGCTCTTCTGAATATCGACCCCGCCCATATCGACACGGGAAAACAACCGGCGGTAGTGGTTGTAAACGGCTACGGACAGAACTTTTTTCGAGTGATCCTGTCCGATGACGTACTGATCCAGAAATCTCGCAATGTTCTTCGGTTCGGGAATTCCTTTGCGGATGTCCTCCGTACCACCCTTTTCAGACTCTTCTTCCACGATGCAGCGGCACAACTCAATGCATTCATCGCAGATGTAGGCCGTGGGACCGGCGACAAGCTTTTTCACCTCGTTCTGGTCTTTCCCGCAGAACGAACAGAACAGCAACCCCCGACCATCCTGCGGATCTCTTCCTTTTTTAGCCATAAAAAAACCCTCTTTCGTAAACCGTCTCAACCCCTTTTGACAATGATTTCATCAATAATACCGTATTCCACGGCCTTGGCGCCGGTCATGTAATAGTCCCGTTCGGTGTCGGACGCAATCTTTTCCAGCGGTTGACCCGTCAGTCCGGCCAGGATCAGATTCAGCTCTTCCTTCAACCTCAGGATCTCGCGCGCCTGGATGTCGATGTCCGTCGCCTGCCCATGGAATCCGCCCAGAGGCTGATGGATCAGGATTCGCGAATGGGGGAGCGCAAACCGCTTTCCCTTTTGACCCGCCGCCAGAAGAAGGGCGCCCATGCTCGCCGCCTGTCCCATGCAGAACGTACTGACCGCAGGCTTGATATACTGCATCGTATCGTAAATAGCCAGTCCCGAGCTGACATGTCCGCCGGGGGTGTTTAAATAAAAGAAGATCTCCTTGTCGGGATCATCCGATTCCAGATAGAGCATCTGCGCAATGACAAGGTTCGCAACGTCATCATCGATGGCCGTCCCGAGGAAGATGATGCGATCCTTCAGGAGTCTCGAATAGATGTCGAACGCCCTTTCGCCTCGACCGTCCTGTTCAACCACCATGGGTATCAGGTTCATTTTTTCCCCTCCGGAATTCCCTTCTTCTCCGTTCTGACGGTTGTCACCTTCGCCTTCGCCTCCAGGAACGCATAAGTCATACGTTTCAGGATCTCACTCCGGATGTTGTCGATCAGGCCGTCCTTTTCAAGCGATTTCCTCAGCGTCTCATAATCCTGGACCTGCTGTGCGGCGATCTCCCGAATCTGCTTTTCCACCTCGTCCTCTCCCGCGGTCAGCGCTTCCTTACCCGCAATGCCCTTCAGCAGAAGAACGGTTTTTACGATCTTGGACGCCTCCTCCCGGAAATGATCATGGAGTTTCATGCTGAATTCGGCCGCCTTTTTCCGATCCATACCGCCGGAGACCATTCTTCGCTGCATGTCGGACATCATATAATAGATCTGCCGCTTGACAAAGGAGTCAGGGACATCAAAAATATTTTTTTCCAACAGTTTATCGCTGATCTGCTTTTCAAAATCCAGCTCGATCTTCCGCTTCTTCTCCTCTTCCAGGTTTTTCAGAACATCGGCCTTGAGGGCTTCCAGGGATTCGTAACGCTCAAAATTCTTGATAAACTGTTCATCGATTTCCGGCAGCTTCTTCACCCGGATGCCCTTGATATTGACCGTGAATTCCACATCTTTCCCCGCCAGATGGGCGGCATTGTAATTGTCGGGAAATTTGACGGCAACGGTTTTCGCCTCACCTTGCCTCAAACCAACGAGCTGCTCCTCAAAACCGGGCACAAAGGTTTTCGAACCGATTTCCAGCAGGTAGCTTTCGGACTTCAACTCCTTGATCTGCTCCCCGGCAACAGCGCCCGTGAAATCGAGGGTGACAAAATCGCCCATCCGGATCGCGCGGTCTTCCTCCACCTCTTCCATGGTGGCGAACATCTGACGGATTTCCGCCATTCTTGCTTCAAGATCCTCATCGGTCACAACCGGTTCTTCTTTCTCCAATTCCAGACCGAGATAGTCCTTCGGTTCGACGGCGGGTTCCACCTCGACCGTAGCCGAAAAGGTGAAATCCTTTTCCGCCTCAATCCCTTGCTGTTCGATCTCCGGCTGGGTCACCGCCGGAATATCTTTCTGCTGCAAAGTCTCCCAGTAGTACCGATTCACCAGATTGGAGATCGTCTCTCCCTCGGCATCTTCCCGGTAGTGCCTCTCCAGGATTTCCCGTGGAATCTTGCCCGGTCTGAACCCTTTGATCTTGGCCGTTTTTCCCACCTTGCGGTAAACCGCGTCCAACTCACTTTTCACATCCGCCCACGGGACATCAAAGGATAGTTTCTTCTTGACGGCACTGATATCTTCAATTTTAACAGCGGAACTGATGTCACTCACGGCAATACGCTCCTTTGTCCAAGATATTATATTCAGATGACAGACGGATTGGTGCGAGAGAGGGGATTCGAACCCCTATCCGCTTAGGCGGGCTGGATCCTAAATCCAGTGCGTCTACCAGTTCCGCCACTCTCGCATGATAGAACCTCTAACTTTATATTCATTGCACTTCCGAATGTCAACAACCTTGATTGGAGGAAGATCGTTAATATATTTAAAAACCGCCTGTTCGGCGGTTTCATTTTAAATTGGTCGGGGCGAGTGGATTTGAACCACCGGCCCTCTGAACCCCATTCAGATACGCTACCAGACTGCGCCACGCCCCGACATGAATCGTCAAAATTCCCGGTTCCTCTACCACCATCCATAATTCATGTCAAGGATAATGACCCTTCAGAATTTTCAGGTGACATCCGGAACCGGTACAGGTATGATCCCGCAAACGCAAGACATGCGATGCAGGTATTCCGGCTTCATGAATGAAGGAGAGAGAAAATTGTCCCGGTCCGAGAGCCTTAAGAAAAGGATGGATGAACGATGCGCCCGGCTGCCAAGGATCGATTACCCCCCTTCCCTTCCGATCCTGCTGAAAAAGGACGAAATCGTCGCCGCTGTCCGAAAACACCCCGTGGTCGTCGTCACCGGGGAAACGGGCTCCGGGAAGACGACGCAGATCCCGAAGATGTGCATCGAGGCGGGGCGTGGTCTCACCGGTCTGATCGGTTGTACGCAGCCGCGTCGGATCGCTGCAACGACCGTCGCCCGGAGAATAGCTGAAGAGATGGCTGAGGAGGTCGGCCGATCGGTCGGCTACAAGATCCGTTTTGACGACCGGACTCCTCGAAACGCCTTTCTCAAGATCATGACCGACGGGATTCTGCTGATGGAGGCGCAGACCGATCCGCTGCTTCGGACCTACGACACGATCATCATCGACGAGGCGCACGAAAGGAGCCTCAACATCGACTTCATCCTCGGCATCCTGAAAAACATCCTCGCGCGGCGCCGGGATCTGCGCGTCGTCATCACCTCTGCGACGATCGACACGGAGAAGTTTTCCCGGGCGTTCGACAATGCCCCGATCATCGAGGTATCGGGACGGCTCTATCCCGTCCTGGTGCGCTATGACCCGCTCGATCGCGACCTTGAGGAAAAGGGGGAGATGAACCACATCGATGCGGCAGTCCGCGCGGTCGAGGAGTTGACGGGGCGTCGCAAGCAAGGCGATATCCTCATCTTCATGCCGACGGAGCAGGACATCCGGGAAACCCGGGAGCTTCTGAGCGGCCGTCTCCGCGAAGAGGCCGCGATCCTGCCGCTCTTTGCCCGCCTCACCCGGTCGGAGCAGGAGCGCGTCTTCCGGCCGATGAGCCTCCGGAAGATTATAATCGCAACAAACGTGGCGGAAACTTCGCTCACGATCCCGGGAATCCGGTATGTGATCGACACCGGCCTCGCCCGCATCTCCCAGTACAATCCCCGTTCACGGACGGCGGCTCTTCCCGTCCGGGCAATCTCCCAAAGCAGCGCCGATCAGCGCAAAGGACGCTGCGGCCGTGTCGAAAACGGCATCTGCATCCGCCTCTTCACGGAGGAGGATTATCTCGGCCGGCCGCTCTACACATCGCCGGAGATCCTCCGTTCGAACCTGGCCGGTGTGATCCTGCGGATGCTTGCCCTCGGTCTCGGCGACATCGACGCCTTTCCGTTCATCGACAGGCCCGCCCCAAAAAGCATCCGGGACGGGATCGATATCCTGCTGGAGTTGGGGGCGATCGAACGAGAGGAAGATGAATCGCGGCGAAAGAGTGACCCCTGGCGGCTGACGGAGCGGGGGCGGATCATGGCCCGGCTTCCGATCGACCCGAGGATCGCCCGGATGATTCTTGAAGCAAGCACTGAAGAATGTCTGGCGGAGATTCTCATCATCGCCGCGGCGCTCAGCAGTCAGGACCCGCGGGAGAGGCCGGCTGAGAAGGAGGCGGAGGCCGACCGGATGCAAGCCCTCTTCAAGGACCCCGCGTCGGATTTCGTCTCGCTTCTGCGAATCTGGCAGCGCTGCCATGACGCCGGGGGTTCCCAAAAAACGCAGAACCGGATCCGCCGCTTCTGCCGGGATCACTTCCTCTCGTACCGGCGCATTCGGGAATGGCGGGACGTCCATGACCAGCTGCGGACGATTCTGACTGAGCAGAAATTTCTTTCAGCAAAGTCGGATTCAACCAAAAAAGAGGGCGCCGATCTCTACAGCGCGGTCCACCGTTCCATCCTGAGCGGCTACCTCGGACATATTGCAGTGAAAAAGGAGAAGAATCTCTACACGGCGACCCAGGGAAGGCAGGCGATGATTTTTCCGGGATCCGGCCTCTTCAACCGCGCCGGGAACTGGATCGTCGCGGCGGAGATGGTTGAGACCTCGCGTCTATTTGCCCGGACCGTCGCGAACATCGAAAACGTATGGCTTGAGGAACTGGGCGGAGGCCTCTGCCGCCGCACCTATTTTGCCCCGCACTGGGAGAAGAATCGGGGCGAGGTGGTTGCCTCCGAACAGGTAACTCTCT
>JAHIMW010000192.1 GCA_018896355.1 Pseudomonadota bacterium | reverse complement strand
TGAGCGCTTTGGTTACGGCCATGACACAGTGCCGGCAGGACATCCCCTTGATTTGAATCGTTGTCATCCCTTTCTCCTTATTCTCTGTCACACCATCCGGGGCATGGATAAAAAGAGCCACCAAAAAATCGGGAGACTCCCCCCCTTCCCGGAGCCAAAATTTATGCATCGCCTCCCCGGATGTCAATCCGCTTTTTTGCTATCACATCCACAACCGTCCCAACGGGAAGGATGCCGTCCTGCCGGATCTTAATCCACAAATGTTCTATTTTTACGATGGCATCCGTCGACCGGGCTAAAGATTAATTTCTTGACAGGAAAGGAACAAACGGATATTGAACTAACGGTTGAACAGACCGGAGAGGACTTTTCACGCCTTCCTTCATTGTCGGGACGCCCATGATCCAGTCACCGTTGAAGAACAAATCGCTCCGCAGGACCGTGATCGCCGCCCTGCTTGCGCTGATCCTGCTGCTGCCTTTCTGGTGGTGGACCGGGCTATGGTACCAGGGTAAGCTCCTCACCGAAAAACGGGCACAGATAGGCGAATTCCTGGCCATTCAGGGTCGATCCCTCGGCACGGAAATCAACGGCCGGCTGGCCATTCTGAAGGCGCTCAAGACCTTAGTGGACGGACGCGTCGACGCGGGTCAGGAGATTTCTGCGGTGGAATTCGCCGCCTATGCGGCGGGCCTTTTCAGCGGGGAGAGCGGCGTCCACAGCCTCTCCATCGCCCCCGATGGGATCACCCAGTTTCTCTTCCCGGCGGGAAGCAGCGAAAGCCTCGCCGGACATGATCTGCTCCGCGATCCGCGCCCCCGAATCCGCACCGACATCCAGCGCGCCGTCCGCTCGCGCCGGATCGTGATCAGCGGCCCTTATGCGCTGCGCCCCAAAGGGCTGGGACTCGTCGCACGGCAGGCCGTTTATGCGAAGGAAAACTTGTGGGGACTGATCTCCCTCGTCCTGGATCTCCCCCCGATCCTCACCCAGGCGGGTCTGGATTCCCCACCGAGCGGTCTGGAGATCGGGCTGCTGGACCGTTCCGGCCGTATCTTCTTTGGAAAAAAAGCTGCGTTGGAGGGAGACCCCATCTCCTTCCAGGTGGATCTGCCGGACGGATCCTGGAAACTGGCTGCCCTTCCTGCCGGGGGATGGAGCGCGGCCGTGGAGAGACCCCTTCTTCAGTTCCGGGGGCTCACGCTTGCGCTTGCCTTCCTGACCGCCCTCCTGATCGGCCTTGCGGCAGGCTATCAGACGCGGGTGACCATGGCCGTCCGGCAGCGGACCGGTTCTCTTCAGCGGTCGCTGACCAACCACCGCGAGGAGGAGGAAAACCTGAATCGGACATTGGTCAACCTGCGGCGGGCGATGGGGGCGACGTTGACAACACTGGTCACGGCGGTCGAAGTCAAAGATCCCTGCTCGGCAGGCCACCAGAAACGGGTAGCGGATCTGGCGAGGGCAATCGCGACAGAGATGGGGCTTTCCGAGGAAGAGATCGATGGGATCCGGATGGCGGCCCTCATCCATGACATCGGAAAAATCTCGTTGCCGGCGGAGATCCTGGGCAAGCCGGGAAAGTTGTCGGAATCGGAGTTCCAGTTGATCAAGACGCACGCGCAGACGGGGTACGATATGCTGAAGGACGGCGAGTTTCCGTGGCCCGTTTCACGGATCGTCTGGCAGCATCATGAACGGATGGATGGTTCGGGATATCCGCTGGGTCTGAAGGGAGAAGAGATCCTGCAGGGGGCGCGGGTGCTGGCGGTAGCGGATGTGGTGGAGGCGATGGCTTCGCCGCGGGCCTACCGGCCTTTGCCGGGGCTGGAGAAGGCGCTGGAAGAGATCCTGTCTCAGAGAGGGATTCTTTACGACCCCGCCGTGGTCGATGCCTGCCGGTCCATTTTTCTGGAAAAGGATTTCCGTCTAATTGTCTGAACTGCAAAGGGAGAAGATAATATGTTGATCCGCTGCTGGGGTGCAAGGGGTTCCATTCCGGTTTCAGGCAGGGAATACGACCGGTACGGGGGAGATACGACCTGCTTTGAAATCCGGACGAAAGACGACCACATCATCATCATCGACGCCGGATCGGGCATCCGAAGGCTGGGGAACCATCTCCTGGCCGAGAACCGTCACGACTATACGATGATCTTTACCCACACCCATTGGGATCACGTCATGGGGTTCCCTTTTTTCAAGCCCATCTACCTGACCGACACGCGGATCGACCTTGCCGGATGTCCCTTTACGCGCACCTCCTTCCGGGAAATGATCGCGTCCGTCATGAGCCCCCCCTATTTCCCTGTAAATTTTGGGGACATCGAGGCGGACATCCGCTATCAGGAAACCTGTCAGGAGACCTTTCAAATCGGCGGCATGACCGTCACCCCCATTCCGATCAGCCACCCGAATCAGGGGCGGGGATACCGTTTCGAGGAAGAGGGGAGATCCTTCGTCTTTCTGACCGACAACGAACTGACCTACCGGCACCCGGGCGGCCTGAAATATGAGGATTACCGAGCCTTCGCAAAAAAGGCGGACCTTCTGGTTCACGATGCCGAATACCTCCCCGAAGATTATCTTCTGACCCGGACCTGGGGCCATTCCGTCTACACGGACGCCGTGCGCCTTGCCCTCGACGCCGGCGTCGCCCGTCTCGGCCTATTCCACCACAACCAGGATCGGACGGACGAGGCGGTGGACGGGATGGTGGATGACTGCCGGAGAATCGCGACCGGCAGGCCGCTGGAGTGTTTCGCGCTGCACCAGGATATGGAAATTACGCTGTGAGCCAAAATACATCGGCACGGCGATCCATCGCAACCTGGAAACTGCAACGGATAAAATAGCCTGTTTGTGCAAATGGAGGAGAGTTCGTGTTTATCCCCGCCACGTCTGAGGAGATCCGGGATCTCGGCTGGACGCGGCTCGATGTGATCCTGATCAGCGGAGACAGCTACCTTGACAGCCCCTTTGTCGGCGTCTCCGTGATCGGCCGGCGGCTGCTCGCCGCCGGATACCGCGTCGGGATCATCCCCCAGCCGGACGTGGGCTCGAAAAATGATATCGCGCGACTCGGCGAGCCGCTGCTCTTCTGGGGCGTCACGGGCGGCTGCATCGATTCCATGGTCGCGAACCGCACCGCCTCCGGGAAGAGACGACGGGAGGACGACTTCACGGCCGGCGGGGTCAACAACCGCCGTCCCGACCGCGCGGTGATCGCCTATACCAACCTGATCCGCCGTCATTTCAAGCATACGGCGCCCATCGTCCTCGGCGGGATTGAGGCAAGCCTCCGGCGGATCGCCCATTACGACGTCTGGTCGAACCGGGTGCGCCGCTCGGTCCTGATCGACGCAAAGGCCGATTTTCTCCTCTACGGCATGGCGGAAAATACAGTCCTGGAAATCGCCGCCTGCCTGCGGGAGGGGCGGAACGTCTCGGACCTGCGGGGTCTCTGCTACGCCGCGGCGGAACGAAAGCCGGGATTTCAGGAACTCCCCTCATGGCAAGAGGCGGCGGCAGACCCGGCGGCTTTTGAAAAGATGTTCCTGGACTTCCACCGAAACCAGGATCACCGGACGGCGCAGGGGCTCTGCCAGAAGCAGGACTCCCGCTGGCTCATCCACAACCCGCCGGCGCCGCCGCTGACGGAGGCGGAGATGGACGATGTCCATGGAATGGACTTCGCTCGGGCGGTTCACCCCTCCCACCGCCGCGACGGCGAAATCCGGGCGCTGGAGACGGTCCGCTTTTCGATCGCCACCCACCGGGGATGCTATGCGGGGTGTCATTTCTGCGCTATCGCCGTCCACGAGGGGCGGCAGGTCAGCTCGCGGAGCGAGACCTCGATCCTCCGGGAAGCAAAATTGCTGGCCTCCCTCCCCGGCTTTCACGGGCGCATCCTCGATGTCGGGGGGCCGACAGCCAACATGTACGGGTTCGAATGCCGGAAGAAGCTTCTCCTTGGCGCCTGCTCCGACCGAAATTGTCTCCACCCTGTTGTCTGCGAAAACCTCCGTCCCGATCACCGCCGCCAGATCGCCCTCCTTAGGAAACTCCGGGAGGTTCCCGGCGTCAAACAGGCGATCGTCGCCTCCGGCATCCGGTACGACCTTCTGCTCGCCGACAGGAAACACGGCATCCCCTACCTCCGCGAGGTCGTTCGACACCACGTCTCCGGACAGATGAAGGTCGCCCCTGAACACTCGGAGGAAAAGGTTCTCCGCTGCATGGGGAAACCGGGTATCGCGTCGCTGCTCGCCTTCCGCGATCTCTTTTGCAAACTCACGGCAGGGGCGGGAAAAGAGCAGTTTCTGACCTACTACCTGATCGCCGCCCATCCCGGTTGCACGCAGACGGACATGGAGGGGCTCCGCCGTTTCGCCGTCCGGCAACTCGCGCTTCAACCGGAGCAGGTCCAGCTCTTCACCCCAACCCCCGGGACGATCTCCACGTTGATGTACCATACCAGGCGGGATCCCTGGAACGGGAGAAGGCTTTTTGTGGAGAAGACGGCCGCCGGCAGGGAGCTGCAGAAGAAGATTTTGGTTGCGAAAACCAGCCGGTTCGGGTATGGGAACAGCGGAGATCGGCAAATCACACGGGAGGAGAACCCATGGGCAAAGACAAGGACGTCAAAAAAGACACCAAGAAAAAACCTTCCAAAACGTTGAAGGAAAAGAAAGAGGCCAAGCGGCTGAAGAAGACGGGGAAAGCCGGAGAGGCCTGATGCCGCCGGAGGCGAAACGCCTGCCTCAGCCGCTGGTGGACTTCCACGTCCATCTCTTTCCGGACCGCCTGTTCGACGCGATCCGGCGACAGTTCGTCACGGACTACGGGTGGAACGTTCTCCATCCGTTGTACTGGCGCGGGTGCATCGCTTACCTCCGCGAGCGGGGCGTCGGCCCTGTTGTCTATTCCAATTACGCCCATCGGAAAGACATTGCGCGGGGACTCAACGACTGGAACCGGAACATTCTGGCGGAGTTGCCGGACCTTTACTGTTTTGCGGCCTTTCATCCCGACGACAAGGACGGTCTCGCAATGGCCGCCGACCTGCTGGACCACCCCCGAATCCTCGGCTTCAAGCTGCAACTCCTCGTCCAGCGTTTCTACCCCGACGACGAGCGCCTCTTCCCGCTCTATGAGCTGGTCATGGCAAAGCGGAAAAGGCTCCTCTTCCATGTGGGAACAGGGCCGGTTGGAAACGCGTTCGTAGGCGTCGCCCCCTTCCGGCGGCTCCTCGCCCGCTATCCGGACCTCCCGGCGATCGTCGCCCACATGGGGTCCCTGGAGTACGGGGCTTTCGGGGAGCTCCTCGCCGACCATCCCGGGATTTACATGGACACGGCCTTCTCCTTCCTCCCCCAACTCGGCTCCATGTTCGATCTCGGCAACGATTTTCTGGAGACGCACCGGGAGCGGATCCTCTATGGTTCGGACTTTCCGAATATCCTGTTCCCCCGTGAGGATGAGATCGACACCCTCCTCGGATTCGGCCTCTCCCAGAGCTTCTACGATGCGGTCTTCCGCGACAACGGCCTGCGCCTCATCCGGGATTGTTCTCAGACGCGGCCGTAGTCGTCCGCAATCCGTTCGATATCATCCTCTCCAAAATAGTCCCCCGTCTGGATCTCGATGAAAACCGCCTCCTCGTCTCCCGTGTTCCGGAGGCGATGGGACGCCCCACGGGGGATGTCGACGGCCTCGCCCGCCCGGAGGGAAATCTCCCGATCTTCGATGGTCGCCACCGCCTCCCCGCGGACAAGGAACCAGTGCTCCGCCCGGCGTCGGTGGCGCTGGAGGCTCAGCCGCTTCCCCGGATAAACGCATATCCGCTTGACCTTGTGGTCCGGCTCATCGGCCAGAACCGTGTAGTATCCCCACGGACGGTGATCGGTTTCCATGATGCCCTCCTTAGGCAGTCATCCGCAATATGTGATCCGGCGCCTTCGCACCCGCGCAGGGCGGCCCGATCCGGTATTCTCATAACACAGCGAAGCGTTGATGAGAAGGGCTGTTTTTTAAAATGGTTTTGTGCTAAGAGAACCCAACTATCGAATCGCGGAAAGACCATGACAACATCAAACGTATATCCGCCGGTCACCTCCCTCGGGAACGGCGAAGAGGGAATCATCCATGCGATCGCCGGCGGCCACGCGCTGATTAGCCGGCTGGCGGGGATGGGGATCGTCCTCAACACAACGATACGCTTTCTCCACGCAAGCGGCGGGCTGGTCATCGTCCAGGTGGCCGACACGCGCGTCGCTCTGGGAACGGGCGAGGCCGCGAAGATCCTCGTCAGACGTCTCCCCCGTGAAGAGAAGGCTTTGCGCCCGCAGAGCAGGGCGCTCCTCGTCGCCCTCGCCGGCCAGCCCAACGCGGGAAAATCGACGGTGTTCAATATCCTGACGGGGCTTTCGCAGCATGTCGGCAACTGGCCCGGGAAAACCGTCGAAAAAAAGGAGGGTGCGCACGCCGCGGACGGCGTGGAGATGAGGATCGTCGATCTCCCCGGCACCTACAGCCTGACGGCCTTTTCGGAGGAGGAGAAGATCGCCCGGGAGTTCGTCATCCACGAGGCCCCCGACCTCATCGTCCTTTTGGTCAACGCCGCCGCCCTCGAACGGAGCCTCTACCTCCTTGCGGAAATCCTCCTCCTCGGCTCGCCGGTGATCGTGGCCTTGAACATGCTGGATGTGGCGGAGGCGCAGGGGATCAGGGTGGACGCCGAAGCGCTGGAGAAGGCCCTCGGTCTCCCGGTCGTCCCGATGGTCGCGACAAAAAACCGCGGGATCCGGGAACTCGTTCAGCGGATCATCTCCGTTTCCCGCGGGGAGGCGAAACCCCGGCCTAAACTTCCACGGGTCCGGGAGGATCACCGCAAGCTCTTTGAGGAACTGACGACCCTGATCCGGGATGCGGTGCGCCCCCCGTACACGACACCCTGGGTCGCCGCCAAACTCATGGAAGGGGACCCGGAGATCTCGGCGATGATGGAGGGGCTGGCCCCGGCGCCGGTATGGGGGCAGATCCGTTCGCTCCTCATCGCCCATGAGGATTCCCTGCACGCCGTCGTCTGCGGCCGGTACGACTGGGTCGAGAAGGTCACGCGCGCCTGCGTCTCCCGGTTCCGGATGGGACAAGTTGTCATGACCGACCGGATCGACCACGTGCTGACCCGACCTGCTTTCGGCATCCCGGTCCTCCTCGCCGTCCTCGGCTGCGTCTTTTTCCTGACCTACCAGGTCGGCTTCCCCCTCCAGAAACTCCTGGAAGGGCTAGTCCGCGGCTTCACCGCCGGCATCGAGCCGTTGCTGACGACCGCTCCGGACTGGCTCCGGGGGCTCTTGATCGACGGGGTGATCGGAGGCGTGGGATCGGTCCTTACCTTTCTCCCGATCCTGCTGCTCTTCTTCGCCACGCTGGCCTTCCTCGAGGATGTGGGTTACATGGCCCGGGCCGCCTTTGTCATGGATCGATTCATGCATCTCGTGGGACTCCACGGCAAGAGCTTCATCCCGATGTGCCTTGGTTTCGGATGCACCGTCCCGGCGATCATCGGCGTCCGGATCATTGAATCGAAGAGAGCGCGACTGCTGACGATTCTCTTGACCCCCTTTGTTCCGTGCACGGCCCGGCTCGCCGTCTTGACCTTCATCACCGCCGCCATTTTCGCGGCCGATGCGACCATTATCGTCTGGTCGCTTGTCGCGCTGAACATCCTCATCCTCGGCGCGACGGGGATGGTCGTTCACGCATTCCTGACGAAGGAGGAGGCCACCCCCTTCATCATGGAGCTCCCCCTCTACCACCGGCCCGACCCGCGAACGATCCTGAACGTCATCCGGTCGCGGACCGTCGCCTTCGTCCAAAGGGCCGGAACCGTGATCCTGACGGTCTCCGTCCTGGTCTGGCTGCTCTCTTACTTTCCCACCGGGCAGACGGAGAGCAGCTTCCTCGCCGGAATCGGGCGTTTCATAGAACCGCTCGGCCGTCCCCTCGGTCTCGATTGGAAGATGATGACGGCGCTCCTGACCAGCCTCGTGGCCA
Source organism: Pseudomonadota bacterium (assembly GCA_018896355.1). Classification (GTDB taxonomy): domain Bacteria; phylum Desulfobacterota; class Syntrophia; order Syntrophales; family UBA5619; genus UBA5619. The sequence continues at coordinate 5,092 of JAHIMW010000192.1, read as the reverse complement.
AGGAAAACGCGGTGGCCACGCTTGGCGTCCTCTACGGCGTCGGCGAACAGGGGCTGCTCCAGACACTCCCCTCCGTGATGAGCCACGCCTCGGCGCTCTCCTTCCTGACGGTCGTGATGCTCTTTGTACCCTGCGCGGCTACGATCGCGATCATGCGACGGGAGATGGCCGACCGCCTCTGGTTCATCTCCTCCCTCGTCCTGACGTTCGTCGTCTCCTATCTGGGCGGCATGGCGGCCTACCGGATCGCCCTCTGGACCGGGCTGTAGCTCCCTGACCAATGGGAGAGGGTATGAGGTCGGGCGGCGTCCATCACGGACACGGCCCGACCCCGTTCGTTGTTTTGGCGCGGACGTGTCGTTAGAAGTTCTCGGCCAGGACCTCGAAGTAGGACTGGGGATGCTTGCAGGCCGGGCAGGCCTTCGGGGGTTTCGTCCCCTCGAAGATGAAGCCGCAGTTGATGCAGTGCCACTTCACCGCCGCGCCCTTCTTGAAGACCTTCTTCGCCGTGACGTTCTCGATCAGCTTTCGATAGCGCGCCTCATGGAATTTCTCCACCTTGGCGATCTGCTCGAAGGAACGGGCCGCATCGGGGAAACCCTCCGCCTTGGCCGTCTTGGCGAAGTTCGCGTAGATGGTCGTCCACTCCATCTTCTCGCCGGCCGCGGCGGCCTCCAGATTCTCCTTCGTCGTCCCGATCACGCCCGCGGGATATCCGGCGGTGATCTCGACCTCGCCCCCCCGGAGGTGCTTGAAGAACACCTTGGCGTGTTCCTTCTCGTTTTCCGCCGTCTCGGCAAAAATGTTGGCGATCTGCACGTAACCTTCCTTCCTGGCAGCACTGGCGAAATAGGTGTAACGATTCCTCGCCTGGGATTCCCCGGCGAAAGACGCCAGCAGATTCTTCTCCGTCTGCAATCCTTTGAATGCTTTTGCCATGTTCCGCCTACCTCCTCATAATAATATGTTTTTCAACTCGAACAACAACAGGCCGCCGGTCGGTTCTTCGTCTGATCAAACGCATCGGCAGACCCACCGACGGCGCTATTATACAGAGGGTCCGGGACACATGCAAATTTTCTTCTGCCGGTAACTGGAATCTGCCTTTCATAGGGCTTGTTGGATCCCTCGTAATCCATCTCGCCCGGCCAGAGGCGGCTGTAGATCTCTTCCCGCATGACAAATTCCCTGGGGTTTTGCGCGAGCAGGAGCGGGTGTTAATCGCCCGACAGGGCGGCGAGAAGCGCGGCACCGCGGGCGATTGCAACACCGCTAACATCCCCTTTTACCGGCCAAGATTATCATGGTCCTGTTGATCCTGCTGATCCTGATCATGGCGGAGAAAGAGATCGGGATAAAGACCGGGCTTATTTGTTGTGGAATTTATGGTTTTATTGTATGGATCAGCTTCCGTTTACATGGCGGGCCACACATAGAACAGGTTACGCTTAACCATAATATTGATTTGTCAGGAGCACGATATGAGAGCCGTCAAGACATATGCAGAAGTAGGATCAGATAAAAGCCTGATTCTCAAATCCCTGCCGTTTGCACCGGGCAGCAGGGTTGAGGTAATCGTCTTCCCTACGGCAGATGGCGAGGATGTTTTTCAGAACATGGACAGGATCGTGAAAAAGAAGGGTGTCAAACCTTTGACGATGAAACAGGTGGAAAAGATTGTTCACGATGTCCGAGGAGTCCGTTGAAGATCCCCATCGTCATCGACACCAATGTGCTCATTTCCGCTATCGGACAATCTCTTCATGAACCTTGCTATCGATGGCGGCGCGAAGACGATCATCAGCGGGGATTCTCACCTATTGAAGCTCAAAGAATTCAGGGGGATCGTAATTGTCAAGGTTGCAGATTTTCTAAAGAATAAATCATCCCCGCAGCAAGCTTCGGGGTATTAAAAGCTCATATATTTAAAGAGACGAAGCAAGCTTCGGGGTATTAACCCGAAAAGAATAAAAAAATGGGAAAAATTCCTTCATGAAATGTACTTTGATCGTCTCTATTACTGGCAGAAAGGGGCATACGTTATTCCCTATCACTTTAAACCATTTAGTACATGGGTTGAAGAGTCTGAGTGGTATGACGAGGATGGCGAGTACAGACAGGAGGGTGGTTTTTTTCGAGAAACAAAAACATTAAAAATTCCCATTTCTTTGCCAGGTTCTATTCTTCATTTGGCAGAAGATTTTACGGCTAAACTCCGCAAGAAATCAGGGTTCGAATACCATACAATTCCACAATACAGGCTTTGGGTAGATAAGAATTCAGTATGGTGGAAATATTAAGAAAAAGATCACAACCAATTGCATCCACCAGACAGTGAAAAGCGAGGCGACCTTTGCGGGCAAGTTTATTGGTGCCTCTGGGGTCGGGGGCGGTCTGATCGGAGCCCGGTCCCGGCGTCTTCTTGCCGGGCTGGGCAACGCGGGCGGGTTTGGTACACAATGGGTAGGTCCATGGCGTAACATTCTGAGGAAATCATGTGCGGCCGCTTTATCCTCTTGACCGATTTATCCATAATCGTGGAGTCCTTCCGTATCGGAGAGGTCGCCGCCGAATACAAGCCCGGCGGCAACATCTCTCCAGGCCAGCAAATTTCAGCGGTTATCCGGGATGAGGATATCAACAAACTGGTCAATTTCCGCTGGGGGTTGATTCCGTCATGGGCGAAGGACCCAGCTATCGGAAACAAAATGTTCAATGCACGTGCGGAAACCATTGCGGAAAAACCGAGCTTTCGGGAGGCGTTCAAGAGGCGCCGGTGTCTGATTGTTGCCGATGGATTCTATGAATGGCAGAAAATGGGAAAAGGAAAGAAGCCATTTCATTTTTCCCTCAGATCGACAGAGCCTTTCGGCTTTGCCGGGCTCTATGAAACATGGATGTCGCCGGAGAAAAAACCCGTCAAGACATGCACGATCATTACTACCGATGCAAACGACCTGTTGAAGCCGATCCATGACCGTATGCCCGTCATCGTGCCAAAAGATAAAGAAGCCCTCTGGATGGATCCCGGCGTGCCGGACCCAAGGGAACTGGCGGCTATCTTAAAACCATATCCTGCGGAGGAAATGAAGATAGCTGAAGGCTTCCTGCCTGTCCGTAACTAAACTTTAACATGAAGAATCGGCAGGCTCAGGTGTTGCCGCTTTGTTTCGCCGAAAAGTCGGGTTTCCTCCCTTACCGTCGGTGCCCCTCTTTTACCCTGACCGTCTGTTTCGATCAAATGCGAGCCGCCCAGGTGCAGGGTGTGCTTGCCGTATTTGCCGCTGATCTCATCGACGGCTGCATAGAGGTGTCTGATCTTTTCCGCCACTACCGGATCTTCAAATAGTGAGTATTGAGTCTGCGCATCCGGAGCCAGGTCGAGGAGAATTATCCCCGTGGCACGGTACAGCTCATTTTCCTTGAATAAAGAGTGAAACGCGTCGTGAAGGAGATCGGATAGCTCCAGCGGTTGACTGGTGGGGCGGTTGAGCTTGATTTCACAGGCGGCGCTGTCAAAATTCTGTTTTTTCAAGATGGGGACAATCTTTTTCGGTTCCAGCTTGTAGCGCCTGGCCTTGATGCAGGCCGATTCCAGGTTCCGGAGCAGGTGGGCAAAGAGGTATTCCCGATCGCTTGTCGGCGGGGCGAAGGTCTTCATCTTGCTGATGGACGCATAGACGCTCTTCTCTTCCGTTGTCACGGGATAGACGGAGTCTCCCCGGAGCTCCCTCCATATTTCCACGCCTGGTTTCGTGAACCTCTTTCTGACTGTCGCCTCCGGCAGCCGGGCAAATTCCAGGGCTGTTCTGACCCCCATTTTGTTGAGATAACTGGTGGTCGCCCGTCCGATTCCCCATATCTTATCCACGGACAGGTCTTGCAGGTAACAGGCAATCGTCCGACCCGGGATAATGGTCAGACCGTTCGGCTTCTGGTGTTTGGAGGCCACCTTGGCCAGCACCTTGGTAAGACTCATGCCCACGGAAACGGTCAGCCCCAAATCCTTTTCAATCTCCTTTTTCATGTTTGCCGCAATCGTCTCGTAAGAGGAGTGCAGCGCCCGCCTCATCCCCGTAATATCGGCAAAAGCCTCGTCAATGGAATACTCTTCCACCTGATCGGTAAACCGCCGCATGACGCTGAACATGCGCCGGTAAAAAAGGCTGTAGGTCTCATAATCGGAAGGAAGAACGATCAGACCTGGGCAAATCCTCTTTGCCTCATGCAGGGGAACGCCCCGTTTGATGCCTATCTTTTTTGCGGGATAACTGGCGCAGGCAACAATGCCCCGTTCGCCGCCGGTGATGAGCGGCTTTCCCTTAAGCTCCGGATGAATGGCTTCCTCGCAGGACGTGAAGAAGGCGTCGCCGTCGATATGAACAATGGCCTGGGGCCAGGAATGGAGGCTGAACAGGATGTCGCTCATGGCAAGAAAACTATCATGACTGGATGGTTCGTTTTGCTTTCATGGCTCCCGTTTATAGAACTATCGTTCTACTGTCTAGAAGTTTTTCATTGACACCTGAGCCAGGGGTGTTAAGCTTTTCCGCATTCGAATCCTGAGGAGGAATATCATGAAAAATGTGGAGATGACGGTGGAAGGCAACATCCTGATCATGAAAGTTGATCTGACGAAAGACTTTGGCCCGTCATCATCAGGGAAGACCATTATCATTGCTTCGACAGAAGGAAATGTCGCCATTGATGGGCATGAAGAAGCCAAGGTCGGCCTGAACGTCTATCGGAAGAAATAGCACGGTGTCCGGCGATTTCGGGTGGAAACGTACAGATTTGGGAGGGAAATTTTTCGATTGATTGGGGGCATGGGTTCCTTCCTGTAAGCAACAAATTGTTAACCTCGATGAAAATGCATGACTTCAAATGGCAAGCAGTATCTGATTCCGAAGTCCTCTTGACACACAAAATCCTTCTTCATATACTCCCACCGTGAAAAAGCAATACCTTAGCAAGCTGACCACACCAGACGAGGGAAAGGGATTCCTGACCTATGACGACGTTAATGACCTGCTACCTTCAGGGGTCATCTCTTCCGGTCAGATCGATGATATCAACGACACGGACAAAGGGG
>JAHIMW010000191.1 GCA_018896355.1 Pseudomonadota bacterium | reverse complement strand
CTGATTCCGAGGCCGATGAAGAGCAGAAAGAAGAGCGTTTTCAGGTAGGCCGTCTGTTTCCGGATGGAATCCATGAGGCAAATCAGCGCGTCAGCAGGACCGGGATCGTGCTCTTCCGGATGATCGAGGAGGTCGTGGAGCCGACCAGGAGCTCACGAAGGCGGTTGTGGCCGTAGGCCCCCATGACGAGAAGTTCCACCGTTCCCTCCCGGATGAAATTGAGAAGAGCCTTACCTTCCTTGCCCGTGAGCATTATTGCGGCGCTGTCCATCTTGAAGGCGGACAGGAGCGCCTCCGCCTTTTTCGAGATATCCTCCCCCGAAGTCCGATCGGCCGCGACGATGACGACGGAGAGCGGCCATGCGGCCTGCTTCGACAATTCGGCGGCGAGCTCCAGCGCTTTGTGAGCCGGGGCGCTCCCATCGTAGGCGACGGCCATGCTTTTGATCTCACGGAAATGTTCGGGTGTGACGAGAACCGGCTTGCCGGAGCGCCGAACGACGGATTGTGCCGTGGAGCCGAGGATCGCCCCGCCGTCGATATGGAAATGTTCTCCCCGCTGGGCGAGCAGTATCCAGTCGCAGCACCTGCTTCCCTCTTCGATGATCGTTTCGTCGATCACCCCGGTGACCTTCTTCGTTTCGGGATGCACCCCCGCCGCCTCGCACTGCCCGCGGAAATCCTGGAGGATCGCGTCGGCTTTGGCGTCGAGGCCGCTCTCGATGGCCGGCAGGAACTCCTGATACGGGGGGAGGCCGATGGAGCCGGAGATATCGGTGAAGACTGGACCCCGAATGAGGCGGATATCCACGACATGAAGCCCGGTCAGTTGTGCGTTCAGCTTACGGGCGAAATAAACCCCGTAGGCGATGGCCGTTTTTCCGTAATCGGAGCCGTCGGTGGGAATGAGGATATTCTCGATCATGGCGCCTCCCTCCATGCTATCAGACACGCGGCAGCGCGGATCTGCTACGGTTCTTCCGCCCCCGTCGGGATCATGCAGATGAAACGGAGGTCATCCGTGCCTCTGTTGATCAGACAGTGGTTCTCCCCGCCGGGGATGAAAACGGTTGTGCCTTCTCCGATCGGGGTCTCCTTTCCGTCCTTGTCTCTCGCGAATCCCTGTCCGGCAAGGACAAAGATCTCGTGTTCCCATGCGTGGGCGTGGTCCGGGCTTGTATGGCCGGGAGAAATTTCGAAGACGCGCATGATGAAGTTCGGGGCCCCTTCCTCCGGACCGATGGGAACCCTCTTGCTGACGCCGGGCATGGGCGCCATGGCGGGAACATCGCGGTAATGGATGATCTTCATGAGATATTTTCCCCTTTCAGCTTCTGTGGATCGGATAGCGATGCCATCTTGACGATTCCCGTTTTAAATATTCCATTTTCATGGTGATTGCAATCAATTTCCGGAACCTCCGTCGATTCTTCAGGAAACCTTCCGGAGCCGGATTCTTGCCACCCATCCCTGGTTGACCTTGACGAGCGTTTCGACGGCGATGACAGACGGGTTGCGGGGTGTGAGCGCGCCTTTGCCGGCGGCGGTATCGAGCCGGAAAGAGAAATCCTCCTCCCCGTCGCCGGTAAAGTCGATTTCATCCTCGATCACCGGCGGGAGCGCCGTTACGGGTTGCCATTCTATCTGAATGAAACCCTCTTTTCGTTCACCAATCAACCCATCGAAGACGGGACGACGGATCACCGTCCTATATGCGCCGTGATCGATGCTCCGGACGATCTCACCTCCCGAGTACCTGGGTGAGATGGTGACTCCCGTTGCGGAGGCGAGCCTGGCACTGAAATAGTCATTCCCGATGAAGGTGGCCAAAACCGCGACCACGCACGCAACGGCCCATGCATACCCGGCAATACTCCTCGCTCGTTTCATCCCGATCCTCCCGATCAAATCATGCTTCCCGTCGTGATCAACCTGATGATTCTTGACAAGCCGTCCTGGATTGTCCCTCCGGAGAATATGGCCAGAAAGAGGAATGCGGCGTACAGGAAGAGCAGCCGTTTGATGTTCCGGTTTACCGCAACGGGCGTTCCACGCACGTGAAACGAGGCCGCGCCTTTGGGACAGACATCGACGCAGGTTCCGCATTTCATGCAGGACATGAGGGGGCGCCCCGTCCGGATACTCTCCTCCGTCACGGAAAAAGTGGGGCACGCCGTCATGCACCGCTTGCAGTTTATGCAACTGTCCGGATCGATGCGGACATCGAATGCGTTGATCCGGTTCGTCAGCCCCTGCATCGCGCCGAAGGGGCAAAACAGGCTGCACTGGATTCTGCGCTTCGTCAGCAGGGGCAGGACGATCACCAGGGCGATAAAGAGGGAGACGAAGATGATCGTCTGCACGAGGATTTTGAAGGAGGTCACCGCTTGGAATTCCGTTACCGTCTTGAACGGGCAGAGCCACTCGCAGTAGGTGGGACTCAGGAACGCGGCGGCGGTCAGGACAACCGCCAACAGGACGGCCCAGGGCAGGTAGTTCCACCGGGGATCGATCTTTCTGATAAGGGGCTTTTTCAGTATGCGGGAGAAGGCATCGTCCAGCCCGCCGAAGAAGCATCCCCAGCTGCACCAGCCGCGTCCCATCGAGAGCGACGCCCCGATCCAGATGACGAACATGCTGGCGATCGACGCAAACCCTCCGGTGATCGATCCCGGAAAGATGATCGTCTTGGTGAAGGCGGCCGGGATCAGGGTCATCGGGATGACCAGGTGGCAGAACGGCACTTCGCACAGGATGATCTTCTCCTGAGAGAGGGACATGCTTCCCCGCGCCTCGAACATATGGGAGATGAAGGAGACGATGAACAGGATGGCATAGGTGATGAACGCGGTCGCCCGGTATCGATCGGTTTTTCCCGTATGGATCATCAGGAAGAACAGGACATTGAAGAAGAGATACGTGACGGCGAGGACGAAAAGCCGCTGCGGATCGGCGGGGATTTTCCCGCCCGACAACATCATGAGTGTCAGCAGCATCATCGGGAGGGCATAAAGAAACGATTTCCCCGGCGATTGCCGGACCTCGCTTGGCTTTGCATGTGGGGGATGTTCCTTCATCATCGGTACAAGCCTCCTGCCAGCATGGTGGTTCCTAAAAAGAGATAGTAAGCGCCGATCAATCCGGCCGCCATTTTCCCGATGAGATGCAGAGGGGAAAACCCCCTCAGCAGTCCGAGGAACGGCGCCGGGATGAGGAAGACGGATGTTCCCAGAAAGAAAGTGAGGAAAAACAGGAGGCTCTGCAGGAGACTCGCCTGATCCGCCGCGGTTACGACGGCCAGAAGAAAGGGCGGGCAGAAGTTCAGCCCGGTGGCGAGACCCATGGATAACAGAAAAAGTGAAGACCGGGAGTCACACAGCCGGTGGTCGATTTCCTGCCCCCCTGCCGACGGGCAGGCGCGGCCGGCTTTGAAAAAACTGTAGAAGATCAGCAACCCAGCCAGGAGGACATAGGCGGCGCCGATGAGCAGATTCCGGTGGGCGATGTCCTGTGGGAGGGAGGCGTGGATGCCCCAGGCGAAGACAGCGAAGGCGAGATATCCCAGAAGTCTTCCCAGCAGGAACTGCAACAACGCCGAGAAATTCTGCAGGACGCTTCTCCCTTCCCCCAGCAAGTAAGGAACCAGGACGGGCGCGCAATAGGCCGCACATACCGCTCCGCTGCTGAGACCAAGAAAAAACCCCTGCATGAGAACCCCTCGATGGTTGTTCCATACCGTCGGTGCATATGGCTATTGATAATGGAGAAGAGCTTGCTTCTGCGAATGCCGAAGATACGGAAAGAAGTATTGCATGTCAAGGAGATTTTGTTACGGCGATTGTGGGCCGTCCCTTTAAGGAAAAGTTGCGTCGGCAAGGGGCTATTTGTACTAATAAGTAATAATTGGTTGGCATATGTCATTTTTATGTTGAATTTTCCTTCTCCATCGTTTATGCTGCCGCCCGTTTGAAGGAGGGAATCATGTCGGACGAGATGATGAACACCAAAGAGGTCGCCGGCTACCTGGGCATCCACGAAAAGCAGGTTTACGCCCTGATCAAGACGGGGCGCATGCCGGCGACGCGCGTCACGGGAAAGTGGATTTTCCCGAAGAAGGTGATCGACGGCTGGATCGAGGCGAACGCCAAATCGGGTCTCGAACAGGCCAGACAGAAGAGTGGGCGGATCCCGGGCGCGCTGCTGGCTTCGGGCAGCAACGATCCGGTCCTTGACATCCTCCAGACCTGCCTGCGGAAGGCCCATCCGGAGTTCTTCATCTTTTCGGCCAACACGGGAAGCCGGGAGGGGCTGATCGCGCTGGAAAAGGGCTTTACCGACATCGCCTGGTCCCACCTGCTCGATCCCGAAACGGGGGAGTATAACATTCCCTACCTGGACAGGCTGGTTCCGGGTGTCAAGGCCGTGGTTGTTAACCTCTTCTTCCGGGAACTCGGTTTTGTGATCGCCCCGGGAAATCCCAAACACATCCGGGAATTTGCGGATCTCGTCCGGGAGGGGGTCCGTTTCGTCAACCGCCAGCCGGGTTCGGGGACGCGCCTGCTGCTGGATCACCATCTGGAGAAGGCCGGGATTCCCGCCGCGCGAATCGCCGGTTATCAAGACGAGATGTTCACCCATATCGAGGTCGGCCTGGTCGTGCTTTCAGGAGAAGTCGATACGGGGATCGCGACGGCAGCGGTTTCGAGTCTGCTCGGCCTCGATTTTATTCCGATAACCAAGGAGCGGTTCGACATGGTCCTCGATCAGTCGGTCTTTTTCCAGAAGGGGGTCCAGGCCCTCATGGAAACGCTGGGCGGGGAAGAGTTTCGAAAAAGGGTCGGGCAT
>JAHIMW010000235.1 GCA_018896355.1 Pseudomonadota bacterium | reverse complement strand
TTCTCATGGAAACCTCCTTCTGGTCTGTTTCTGGGCGAGACCATCTCGACCCAGCCGCTTGCATCAACAAGCCTACTGTACCACCAGGAGGTTTCCTTTCAACCAAGATTACTTATGCATTCAAACATAATACAGATTCCCCGCAGGTCAATCCATTATTGAGTATCATGTCCCAGAATTTCCCACCCCGAATTTCCGCCATGCTTTGTTACCGGAAACACACACTAACCGGATGAGCCTACTTTCTTTTATAAATTTCTTTGCGGTGACCGGCGTGAAGCACGACAATATCGTTGCCTTCTATGTCGAAGATCACGCGATAATCACCGATGCGGAAACGGTAGCCGCCGAGTTCCGGGTCGGTCAGCCGTTCGGCGTATTGGAGCGGATTGTCTTTGAAGCGAAGGAGGGTCGCGCCGATGCGTTTTTTGACACCGGCATCAAGTCTGTCAATGTCTTTGACGGCTCTCAGGGTATATGCCAGCCGGTAACTCAATGCCCGAATACCTCATCATGCGTTTTAACGCGACCGGCTTTATAATCTGCACGGGCATCCCTGATGCTTTCCAAGTACTCGGGGGAGGTTGTTGCGAGCAGTTCCTCCAGGAAGTCATCCCTGTCCCTTTTGTTCATGGACTTTACGGCGCCGATGATCTCTTGCCGGGATAAATTGACTTTGATGGCGTTCAACATAGGAAACTCCTTTCCGCTATTCTTGTTTTAAAGGGAAAACATTTTGAAAGAACTTTACCATGTTTGGAAATTACCTGCAAGCATCCTCCGCGATACCGACAACTCACTTGCGGATTACCATCATTCACATCAAGAACCCGTCCGTCCCGAAATCATTCTCCGCAGTATTTCCCTTCGGCCTTCAGTCTCGCAACCTCCTGCTGTTCAAGGATATTGAAGGCGATTTTGCCGACCAGCGTGCAGGGGAGGTTTTCCCGAAACTCGATATCCCGGGGGCAGCTCCAGCGGATCAAGTGTTCCTGACAGTGGACGATCAGCGCCTTAAGCCGATTTCCCGGACGGAGGGAAACTCAAGAGATTATGCCCGCCTCTTTCATACGCCGGATCTCTTCGGGTTGATATCCCAACCGCGCCATCAGTTCCGCTGTGTGCTCCCCCAGTTCCGGCGCCCGGCATTGAATGCCGGCCGGGGTTTTCGACAGCCTGATGGGATTGTTGAGTACCTTGATCTTTCCGTGGCCGGCGATCTCCAGCTCACCGAAAAAGTCGTTGGCGATCGCCTGCTCGTCATGGGTCACCTCCAGCGGCGTGACAACCGGCGACCACACCAGCTTGAACTTGCGCAGATGTGCCAGCCATTCGGTGTAGGTTTTACTCCTGAAGATATCCGCAATGATATTGATTAGTTCTACACAGTTTTTTTGCCGCGCGTCGAAGTGACAAACTTGGGGTCGTTCTGCAGCTCCGGCCTGTCGATGGCCCTGCAGAATTCCGGCCAGTAGGTCTGCGCGTTGGTCATTCCCAGCATGATCCAACGGTTATCCTTGGTGGGATAATGGTTGCGGATCGGATTGGCCATCGATTTCCGCTGGGGGCGCGGGGCGTCCTTTCCGGTCACCAGACATCCCGTGATATCGAACCCCAGGACCCAGGCGGCGGTGTTGTACAGGGATACCTCCACCTGCTGGCCGATCCCGGTGCGCTCCCGAGCGAACAGCGCCGTCATGACCCCCGCCAAGAGGCTCAGGGAGGTGACGCTGTCGCCGTAGGCGCCCCGGGAGATGTTCGGCGCCGTATCCGGATCGTGCATCATCTCCATGACGCCGCTCCTGGCCCAGAAGGCCACAGAGTCGTAGCCGCCCGAGTTCTTCTCCGGCCCCTGCAGGCCGTAGCCGGTGAGATTCGCGTAGATGATCTTGGGATTGCGGGCCGATATCGCTTCATAGGTCAGATTGAACTTCTGCATCTCGTAGGGCCGCAGATTATTCATAAACACATCAGCCTCTGCGCAGAGCTTGTGGATGATCTCCTGTCCTTCGGGGCTTGCCAGGTTGATGCAGATGCTCTTCTTATTCCGGTCCACATGCTCCCAGAGGTAATTGATCTCGCTGTACTGCGTCCACGCCCCGAGGCGGTGGCTGGAGTATCGCTGCATATCGCCCTCGCCCGGCGCTTCCACATGGACGACGTCGGCCCCCCAACTCCCCATGAGCATGCCGGCAATCGGCATTGCGACCGCAGCCCCGATCTCCACCACCTTGATCCCTTCCAAAGCCTTTGTCATGTTCCCGTCTCCTCTTCCCAATTGCCTCATAAATAATAGTTCCCAAGGGAGGTTTGAAGATGTTACTCGGGGCTGTTGTTTATGGATAAGATCTTTTTCATCTTTCTATCCATAGCGCTCCTTAGCAGAAAAGGATTGAGATTTTCAAGTTATTTGGAGAGGCGGAATCATGTTGACACCCGGGACCGCTTAACCTATAGTAACCTGCACGATATGCGCATCACTCGAACAAATTGGCCATGCAAGACAAGGATATTTCGGCGAAATATGCCGGCATGTTACAAATCGACCATCTCTGTTCCGAGTAGGTTATTTCCGGGATCGAGGCAAAGGTACAGGAAAGGACCCCCTCGGGGGATCTTGAACGAACGGAAAAACATATGGCGAAGTTGAAGCTGAAGACGCATTTGATCAACCGGGACTGGTGCAAGGGGTGCGGAATTTGCGTCCATTTTTGCCCCAAGAAGGTTTTGGAGCTGGATGATCAGGATAAGGTCGTGGCGGCAAGGCCGCAGGATTGCATTTGCTGCAAGCTATGCGAGCTGAGGTGCCCGGATTTGGCGATCGAAGTACAGACGGAGCAGGATTGATATGGGCGGCAAATTGACGTTTGTCCAGGGGAATGAGGCCTGCGTGGAGGCGGCTCTGTACGCCGGGCTGGATTTTTTTGCAGGGTATCCGATCACCCCCTCGACGGAGATCGCGGAGCTGATGTCGGCACGCCTGCCCCAAAAGGGCGGGATGTTCATGCAGATGGAGGACGAGATTGCCTCTATCTGTGCGATCATCGGGGCCTCTTTGACGGGTCGCAAGGTGCTGACGGCAACGAGCGGACCGGGTTTCTCGCTGATGCAGGAGGCCCTGGGATACGCGATCATGGCGGAGATCCCCTGCGTTATCGTCGATGTGCAGCGGGGAGGTCCCTCGACGGGTCTGCCGACGAAGGTAAGCCAGGGGGACGTGAATCAGGCCAGATGGGGAACACACGGCGACCATTCGATCATTGCGCTGACGGCGTCGAGCCATCAGGACGTCTTTGCGATCACGGTGGACGCCTTCAATTTTTCGGAGACCTACCGGACGCCGGTGATTCTGCTGTTCGACGAAGTGGTCGGTCACATGCGGGAAGGTTTGCAAATACCGGAGCCCGGAGAGATCCCGCTGGTGGAACGGCTGAAGACGTCAGTGCGGGAGGGGGTGGACTACCATCCCTATCTGCCCCGCGAGGACGGCCGTTTGCCGATGTCGGACTTCGGGGGGGTGCACCGCTACAATGTGACGGGCCTCTTCCACGACATGTGGGGGTTCCCCTCGGAAAAGCCACAGGTGGTTCACGAGCTTATGCGGCACCTGGTGGACAAGATCGAGAACCATGTGAACGAGGTGACTCGCTACCGGGAGTATTTTGTCGACGACGCGGAGATTCTGCTGATTTCGTACGGATCATCGGCGCGTTCGGCGCTGCATGTGGTGGCGGACCGTCGCAAGTACGGAGAGCGGATCGGGCTCTTGGAGCTGCAGACGCTGTGGCCGTTTCCGTCGGCCCTGGTGCGGGAGAAGGCGAAAAACGCCCGTTACGTGGTCGTTGTGGAGATGAACATGGGACAGGTGATGCAGTCGGTCAGGGAGGCGGTGGAAAAACCGGAACGTGTCTTTTTATCCAACCGGGTGGACGGGGTATTGATTACGCCGGTGGACATCCGCAACATTCTGAGACTGATCCAGGGTAAAGGAGTCTGACATGGCCGTGGGAAACTATATCCGGGAGAGGTTTTTTCCGCATATCTGGTGTCCGGGCTGTGGGCACGGCATCGTTTTGAACGGTCTGCTGCGCGCAATCGAGAATATGGGGTTGAAGAAGAAAGACATCGTGATGGTGTCGGGGATCGGCTGTTCGTCCCGGATTGCGGGATACCTGGATTTTCATACGCTGCACACGATACACGGCCGGGCGCTCGCCTTTGCGGTCGGGGTCAAGATGAGCCGTCCGGAGTTGACGCTGCTGGTGCCGATGGGAGACGGCGACGCCCTGTCGATCGGGGGGAACCACTTTATCCATGCCTGCCGGCGGAACATCGACATGACGGCTATCGTGATGAACAACCGGACTTACGGAATGACGGGCGGGCAGTATTCGCCGTTGTCGGGATACGGCACCATGGCCACGACGGCCCCGTACACGAATATCGACCAGCAATTCGACGTGGTCAACATGGCGATGGCGGCAGGGGCCACCTTTGTGGCGCGGGCCACCGCCTATCACGTTGTGCAACTGGCCGACGTGCTGGAGGAGGCGATCCGCCACAAGGGATTTTCGGTCGTCGAGGTGATGTCGCCCTGTCCGACCTACTTCGGCAGAAAGAACAAGGAGGGGAGCGCGGTGGACATGATGGAGAAGCTGAAGACCACGACCACGCCTCTCGGTTCCAAGGCGAAACAGGAGAACCCGTCACTGATCGAACGGGGGGTTTTCGTGAAGAAGGAGATGCCGGAGTACTGTGCCGAGTATCGGAAGCTCATTGAGCGGGCGATGAAGACGGCTTCGTAAAAAGCCCGGAGGCTGCGTTGCACTTCACCCTTCGTCGTTGCAGCGTACGCTAAAGTACGCCTCACTCCTCAGGGTTCGCGCGCCTTGCCTGCGGGCTTTTTACGAAGCCGTCCTAAATTAAAGGCTTTTGCAAATTATTTACGAGAAAGCGATGAAGGGGACGTGACCATGGAACGATGCAGGATGGTGTTTTCCGGTTCGGGAGGCCAGGGGGTGATCACAGCGGCGATCATTCTGGCCGAGGCTGCCGTGTTGCATGAAAATCTTGTGGCCGTTCAATCCCAGTCTTACGGTCCGGAGGCGCGGGGCGGCGCAACCCGCTCCGACGTCATCATCGCCGAGTCGCCGATCCACTTTCCGAAGGTTCTCCAGCCCAATGTTCTGGTCTGTCTGACGCAACAGGCCTATGCCAATTATTTTTCCATCCTCCGTCCGGGCGGTCTTTTTATTACCGACAGCCGTTACGTCAAGCTGGGAAAGAAAGTGGATGCGCGGCAGGTGGAACTGCCGATGTACGACACCGTGATGGAGAAGATCGGCCGGCCGATCGTTTTCAACATCTGCATGCTCGGCGCCGTAATCGGTCTGACGAAGCTGGTCAGGCCCGAGTCCATCATCAAGGTGCTCGAAACGCAGATCCCCAAAAGCTTTCTCGACATGAACCGGCAGGCCCTCGATCTCGGGCTGAAACTGACCGAAGGACTCGGCAACTGAATCTGCTTCGCAAACCAATAGTGATGAACCCGCAAAAAGTCCCCCAAACCGTCATACCGGCAAATCCCGGATCGGGGTCCGGAATGACAAGAAAGGTAAATTTCGACTTTTACGAGGCCGTCAAGATGGATACACCTTTCTAAACATGAACCGAGACCTTCGAAAAACGCGCCATTTGTCATTGGAGGCCAAAGACCGACGAAGCAATCCCATAAGTTACTGCATTGATGAGATTGCTTCGGGCGGAAGCCCTCGCAACGACTGCGTCGGATTGCTTCGTCGCTCCGCTCCTCGCAATGACAGGAAGGGCAGAAATTCAAGGTCTCAAACCGGCCTTCTGGAGGTCACCGATGAAAATCCATGAGTATCAGGCAAAGCAGCTCCTAGCGGAATATGGGATCCCGGCGCCCCGCGGAAGTGCGGCCTCGACTCCGGACGAGGCGCGCGAGGCGGCCGAAGCGCTCGACGGGAAAACCGTCGTCAAGGCGCAGATCCACGCAGGCGGACGGGGTAAAGGCGGCGGCGTCAAACCGGCGGCCACGCCGGACGAGGCCTGTGCGGCCGCACGGGCGATCCTCGGAATGCAGCTCGTAACCCATCAGACGGGCCCGGAGGGGAAAAAGGTGCGCAAGGTTCTGGTGGAAGAGGCATCCGCCGTCCGGAAGGAACTCTACCTGAGCCTGGTCGTCGACCGTTCGCGGGGAAAGGAGTGCGTGGTGTTCATGGCCTCGGAGGCGGGCGGCATGGACATCGAGCAGGTGGCAGCGACGGCCCCGGAGAAGATCGTCAAATGCGCGGTCCATCCCGCCGTGGGGTTCAGTCCGTTTCAGGCGCGCAAGCTCTCCGCCGCGCTGGGGCTGAATGCGGAGCAGCAAAAACCGTTCGCGGAGATCGTCCGGAACCTGTACCGGCTGTTCCTGGAGAAGGACTGCTCGCTTCTGGAGATCAACCCGCTGGCGATCACGGAAGAGGGCCGGCTGCTGGCCCTCGACACGAAGATCAATTTCGACGATGACGGGCTGTACCGCCATCCCGAGATCCGGGAACTGCGGGACCCGGACGAGGAGGAGCCGTTGGAGGTCGCCGCCAAGAATGCCGCCGTGAACTACATCAAGTTAGACGGAAACGTCGGCTGCATGGTCAACGGCGCGGGGCTGGCGATGACGACGATGGACATGATCAAGATGGCGGGGGGAGAGCCCGCGAACTTCCTCGACGTGGGGGGCGGCGCATCGGCGGAGCAGATCGAGAAGGCGTTCCGCATCCTGACCTCCGACCCGAACGTGAAGTGCATCCTCGTCAACATCTTCGGCGGGATCCTCCGGTGCGACCGCGTCTCCGCCGGGCTGATCCAGGCGGCAAAGAACATCGAGATGAGGCTGCCGATGGTGGTCCGGCTCCAGGGAACCAATGTGGAGGAGGGGCGGCGGATGCTGCAGGAATCGGGGCTCCGGTTCACGGTGGCCGACGGACTCTACGAGGCGGCAGAGAAGGCCGTCTCCATGACGAAATAACCCCCATGCCCGGCGCGGGCACAACGAAGGATCAATCACCCCCACCCCTCCCTCCCCCGTCGAGGGGGAGGGATACAGGAAGAGGGGGCATTTTCATATAACCGGAAGGAAACAAAGAGGAGAAATCCCGATGGCCATATTGCTGGATGAACAATCGCGCGTCGTCGTTCAGGGGATCACGGGCTCGGAGGGGAGCTTTCATACCCGCGAGTCGGTGAGGCTGGGCACGAGGGTCGTGGCCGGTGTCACGCCCGGCAAGGGGGGGACGGCGCTGGACGGCATTCCCGTCTATGACCGCGTCGGCGACGCCGTCAAAAGGCAGCAGGCCAATGTGTCGGGAATTTACACGCCGGCGGCGTTCACACCGGATGCGATCTTTGAGGCGATCGAGGCGGGGATCGGTCTGATCGTCTGCATGACGGAGGGAATTCCGGTCGCGGAGATGATCCGGGTAAAACAGGCTCTGAAGGGTTCGGGTGCGCGGATGATCGGGCCCAACTGTCCGGGGATCACGACCCCCGGCGCAGGAAAGGTCGGCTTCATGCCCAACTTCATCCACAAACAGGGGAACGTCGGCGTCGTCTCGCGCAGCGGGACCCTCACCTACGAGATGATCTGGCAGTTGACCGGCCTGGGGATCGGGCAGAGCACCTCCGTCGGGATCGGCGGGGATCCGATCGTGGGGTCCGGCTTCATCGATATCCTGGAACGGTTCGAGCGCGACCCGCAGACGGAGGCGATCGTCCTGATCGGAGAGATCGGGGGAACGGCGGAAGAGGAGGCGGCGGATTTCATCCGGACGCAGGTGACCAAGCCCGTGGTCTCCTTCATCGCCGGACGGAGCGCCCCGCCGGGGCGGAGAATGGGCCACGCCGGGGCGAT
>JAHIMW010000190.1 GCA_018896355.1 Pseudomonadota bacterium | reverse complement strand
GGCCTTTCGTTTCGCCCCTGGAAGCAGGCGGGGAGGCGAAAGGAGGTTCCGAAATCGATCCATAACCCTGATTCGATAGATGAATGCTGCCTGTATTCGATCTGCTTTCAACGAAATGGTTGAATTGCAGAGATCCGATCAATTTGAAGGAGAAACCATGAAAACAAAAATCTTATGGATGGGGACGGCGGCGATCATTGCCGCCTTCGCAATGACGGCAAACGTACACGCAGACCCGCTGGACGCATTCAAGGGCGAGACAGGAACCATCAGAATCGCCGGCGGAACGGCGCACATCCCGGTGATGAAAGAGGCGGCCATGCAGATCATGGCCGTGAATCCCGCCATCCAGATTACGATCGCCGGCGGCGGTTCGGGAGTGGGCATCAAACAGGTCGGCGAAGGGCTCGTGGATATCGGCAATTCCGGCCGCAAACCCACCGATGGGGAGATTGCCAGGTACGATCTGAAAATGTTTGAGTGGGCGATCGATGGCGTGGGGGTGGTCGTCAATCCTCAGAATCCGGTCAGAGGCATGAGCAAGTCAACATTGCAGGAGATCTTCGCCGGCAAAATCGTGAACTGGAAGGCGCTGGGAGGGGTGGACAAAGGAATCAACCTCTACACCAGAGACGAGGCCAGCGGTACGCGGGAAGTCTTCTGGCAAATGGCGTTGGACCGGAAAGAGATCGCACCCAAAGCGAACGTCGTCGTTTCCAACGGCGCCATGAAATCCGCCGTTGCGGGCGATCCGTATGGCATCGGCTATGTATCCGTCGGACATATCGATCAAACGGTTGCGCCGGTGGCCTTGGATGGAATCTCCCCGACCATGACGAATGTGAGCGAGCGGAAATATGCGGTTTCCCGCGGACTCTTCAGCAATACCCGAAAGGAGCCGAAGGGATTGACGAAGAAATTCATTGACTTCCTGTTCACGGCGGAAGGCCGGAAAATCGCCGCCGATAACGGTTTTATCCCGGTAAAATAATGGCAAAATGGCTGGAGAAACTCGCGGAACGGATTTTGACCGTATCCGCGTTGATCAGCGCCTTCATCACGGTGCTGATTTTTGCGTTTTTATTGATCTTCGGCCTTCCCTTGCTCCAGGGAGGCCAATGGTTTGGTCTGCTTGCAGATCCCTGGTCGCCGCGCGAGGGTCTTTATGGCATCCGTCCGATGCTGATGGGGACCGTGTATATCTCTCTGCTGGGCATGGCTTTTGCGCTTCCGCTCAGTTTCGGCTGCTCAGCGCTGATCAGCGTCTTCGCCCCGCGAAGATTCGGCGGTTTCCTGCGCAAAGTGGTGCAGTTGATGACCGGCATTCCCACGGTTGTTTACGGATTTGTCGGAATTTTTCTGCTGGTGCCTATGGTTCGGGAGATTTTTCAGGGCGGCTCAGGCATGTGCGTCCTCACGGCTTCGCTGATGCTGGCCGTCCTGATCTCACCGACGCTGATCCTTTTTTTCGTCGACGGCTTCGACCGGGTGCCGAGATCGTATCTGGATGCGGTCGCCGCCCTAGGGGGCAACGAGGCGCAACAATTCATCTTCGTCATCCTCCCGAACGCCTGGAGGAGCGTTCTGAGCGGGATCGTGCTTGCCTTCGGCCGCGCACTGGGCGATACGTTGATTGCACTGATGATCGCCGGAAACGCCGTGCAGACTCCAAGCTCGATCCTGGAGTCCGCCCGAACGCTCACGGCCCATATCGCGCTGGTGATTGCCTCCGATTACGACAGCCCGGAGTTTAAATCGATCTTTGCCTGTGGCCTCACCCTCTATCTGTTCTCCGCCGCGGTGGTCGTGCTGATCCGGTCGATCGGCGCCATTTTCGGGAGAAAAGAGAGATGAGCCGGTGGATGGAAAGAACCCTGATCGTATTCTGCTGGATCTGCGGCTTGGCATTGCTCGCGGCCATCACAGCCATCATCGGCTACCTGCTGTATAAGGGTATGGGAACCGTCAACCTGACTCTGATCTTCGGCGATACCTCTCCTGTCGACGCGCTGCTGTTGAGGAAGCATGTCTTCGCCGGATTGTTCCCGGCCATGGTCGGAACGGTCGCGGTGGTCACGCTGTCGGTGGGCTTTGCGATTCCGGTGGGCATCGCCAGCGGGATTTACATGGCCGAGTATGCCCGGGGTGGGGTTAAAACGGTCCTCGGGTTTTTTTTCGACATCCTGGCGGGCGTGCCATCCATCGTCATCGGCCTGTTTGGATTCGCGCTGGCGATCTTTCTGCACAAGCATTTCTCCAGCATCTACCCCTCGCTTTTCATCTCCAGCCTTTCGCTGGCCGTTCTGGTGCTGCCCTATATCATCCGCTCGACCCAGTTTGCGCTGGAGAACCTGCCCGCGGCGACGAAGCTCATAGCCGTAGCCCTGGGCGCAACGAAATTGCAGAATATTGTTTACGTGCTGATCCCCAAATCGCTATCGGGCATTTTCAGCGGCGTCATCCTGGCGACCGGGCGCTGCGCCGAAGATACCGCGGTGATCTTGCTGACCGGTGCGGTGGCCTTTGCCGGCGTCCCGAAGTCGCTCTTCGCCCAATACGAGGCGCTGCCGTTTTATATCTATTACATCTCTTCGCAATACGCCAATCAGCAGGAGCTGTTGAGCGGGTATGGCGCTTCGATCATCTTGCTGCTGATCTGCGCCCTGTTGTTTTTCATCGCGTCTATGATCCGGAAAGGGGTGACCTATCAGGCGCTGTACCGCGCCTGAATTCCATTATGAATGATCCGATTAAAATCAAAATCGAACATCTTTTCTTCCGCTACGGGGACCGCTTTGTCCTGCGCGACGTCAACCTCCGGATTGCGGAAAACACGATTACCGCGATCATCGGTCCTTCGGGCATCGGGAAATCGACGTTTCTGATGACGCTCAATCGCCTCTGGGAGACCATCCCCGGGGCGAAGCTGCAGGGGCGGGTAGAGATTAAGTTCCAGGGGCAGTTTCAGGAGATCCATGACCGTGACTATCCGCCGACGACGTTGCGGCGCTCGGTGGGCATGGTGTTTCAGACGCCCAACCCGCTGCCGATGAGCATTTCCCGAAATGTTTCCTTCCCGTTGAAACTGGCCGGTCTCCGGCAGAAGAGCGCGATGGCCGACAGGGTCGAACAGGCGCTGAAGCGGGCGTACCTGTGGGACGAAGTGAAAGACCGCCTGAATGAAGATGCGCTGCTCCTCTCGGGGGGGCAGCAGCAGCGTCTCTGCATCGCCCGGGCGCTGATCCTGGAGCCGGAGATCCTGCTGCTGGATGAACCGACATCGTCCCTCGATTCAAAATCCGGCGCGGTGATCGAAGAGCTGCTGGTGAACCTGAAAGGCTCCTGCACCCTCCTGATCGTCTCCCACTACCAGGATCAGGTGCAGCGAATTGCCGACACCGTCTTCGAACTCGCGGAGGGGAAATTCATCCCGATGCCTGTCCGGAAGTGACGCAATCAGCCAAGCCCTAACTGATCGACAGGAATTATAGGAGGTGGCGTCACCATGCTTTACACCTTTCTGAAAGGTGGCATCTGTTAATTTTGAAGGGTATCCAACATTTCAAGCGGTAAACAGTATCTAATTCGCCAAACTATCCCTTGACAAGCAAAAACAGCCCCCCATACTTCGATCCCTCGAAAGTAATGCCTTATCAAGCATTCAATTTTTATCTTTTCATTCTTGCATGAGAATCAGAACTATTGTAAGCGTATCAGCGCCTGGTCGTAAATATCACCTCTCGCTATGTCAATAAAAGGAATAAATCCATGAAACCCTCATTTGCAATAGTCGGATGCGGCAGGGTGGGCACCGCCCTTGCAAAATACCTTGCGGAAGCAGGCTACATTCCGTCTGGCTTTGCCAGCAAAAGCCTCTCTTCGGCAAAAAGAGTTGCGGACCTGACAGGCTCCGTCAATTTCTCAGATATCGCATGGGAAGTTACGCGTAAGGCGGAGATTGTCTTCATAACAACACCCGACGGCACAATAAAAGAGGCCTGTGACAGCATCGCGGTGAAAAACGGCTTCAACTCCGGTTCAGTCGTACTCCATTGCAGCGCAGCGCTTACATCAGCCATCCTTCTTTCGGCAAAAAACTGCGGGGCGAGCATAGGCTCCCTGCACCCTCTGCAAAGCTTTGCCTCAACGGAATATTCTCATAACCCCTTTTCAGGCATAGTAACATCCGTAGAAGGCGATAAAAAAGCAACGGATACCGCAAGTCTGGTTGCTGCAGATCTCGGCTCAGGCTGCGTCACCATACAGACGGAAGCCAAAATTCTTTACCATGCTTCCGCTGTAGTTGCGTCAAATTACCTCGTAACGCTCCTCGATCTCTCTCTTAATCTGATCCGCCAGGCCGGAGTACCGGCGGACGACGCTTTCAGAGGCTTAAAACCCCTCATTGATGGCACCCTCTCAAACATAGAAAAAATGGGCGTCCATGATGCCCTGACCGGCCCTATCGCAAGAGGCGATATTCAAACGATTGAAAATCATCTCCTGGAAATCGGATCCAAAACCCCGCACCTTCTTCCCCTTTACAAGATATTGGGGCTCTACACTGTAGAGATTGCGAAGGAAAAAGGAACGCTGAACGATACTGTTTGCGAAAGCCTTAAAACCCTTTTTCTGATGAACATTTCTCAAGACAGTACGGATTCTGGCGACCTTAAATCAAACAGGTGATTTATCGGACAGAAATAAGCGAGGAGTGCAGCTTTATTTTGCTGACTTGGCTTATCAACTGGGGATATCGTCCGTTCCCACCTTTGTGGTCGATGGTGAGGCCGTGGCAGGCGCTCAACCTTACGAGGTTCTGGAACAATTACTGCTCGACAAAGGGGTGAAACGAAAAAGAGCGTCTCGCACCGATTGACTTCCGACAATCCAACCTGAAGGAGGATAAAAAAAAGGTCAAGGGATTGCCTGGTGACATTCAAATAAACGGTGGATTTTATGGTCTAATCCGCCGCTGTCGTTGCGGATTGCCTGCGATAGGCGATCCAACTTTCCATTCCGAAAAGAATCAATGCCGTCCAGACAAGACCATAACCAATGAGCTGTGCGTGCGTGAACGGTTCCCGGTAGACAAGCACACCCAGCAGAAATTGCAGCGTTGGGGCGATGTATTGCAGAATGCCTAACAGCGAAAGCGGAATGCGCCGTGCCGCCGAGGCAAACATCAATAGAGGGATGGTGGTCACCAATCCCGAACCGACGAGGAGAATATCCAGAGGCGTTCCGGTATGGAGAAACGCACCCTGACCGGCCATCTCGGCATGAAGCAGATACAGAGTCGCCGGCAGAAGCAGGATGCCGGTCTCCAGGGTCAGGCCGTAAAAAGAACCGAGCGCAGCGGTTTTTTTGATGATCCCGTAGATCGCAAAGGAGAATGCCAGGGTCAGAGCAATCCACGGCGGGGAACCGTAGGCAAAAGTCAGGTAGAGGACGCCGGACGCCGCCAGCCCAAGGGGGACCCACTGCCATCGGCGCAGCCGTTCCCGGAAAAAAAGGACGCCCATCAGAACACTCAGCAGGGGGTTGATGAAATATCCCAGGCTGGTTTCGATGATAAAACCGGCATTGACCGCCCAGATATACGTAAGCCAGTTGATGCTGATCAGCACGGCCGCGATGAGGCCGGCGCCGAGGAGACGCGGAGTCAGTGCGACCACCTGGAACGTTTTCCGCCGGTGCAAGCACAGAATAATGATCAATAGCGTCAGAAATGACCAGACAATCCGGTGGTTGAGCAGTTGCAATGCCGGAACAAGCTGAAGCCATTTCCAGTAAACGGGAAACAATCCCCATGTTGCATAGGCTCCGACGGCATACCAGATTCCTCTGTTCATGAGGTTCTCTCTTTTCTGCGCCCCGCGCAGATGCAGCTTGATTTCATGCGGGGGAACAATACGAAGAACGGCCCGCCATGTCAACGGGTTTCCGCCACACCTGCCGCCATATCAAACCGTCCTTCTCACCCGTTGCCGAATTGGCTTGACATGCAAGGACAGCCTCCCTATATACTTCATGCCTTATAAACAGGGAGAAAATCGATATGTCTCAGGAAATCCTCACCGTTGTTATAACGAGCCCCATCGACGAACCGCTTGCGGAGAAGATAAAAGCGGTCAGCGATCGGATCCGGGTTGACCCGGTCGCTCATTGGGTTGTCGCGGAAAAAAAAGGCGATTTCGCCAACGAAGGGCATTTGAATCGTCTCCTTCAACGGGCGGAGGTCATTTTTGGCTGGATCCACCAGTTTCCGAAGAATCTTCCGGCGCGAACCGACCGCTTGAAATGGATACAGGTCATGACGGCAGGCATCGACCGATTGCCGGAAGAGATTCTGAAAAGCGGGATCCGGGTTGCAAACGCCAGCGGTCTCCACGGCGCCGCAATGGGGGAGGTGGTTCTGGAGATGATGCTGATGTTCGTGAAAGACGCCCCCGCCTGCATGCGGATGAAACAGGGAAGGGAATGGCGGCGTTACCGACCGGGGCTTCTGCGGGATCGGACCGTGGGGGTCCTGGGATTGGGGGCCGTCGGAAAGGAGATCGCCCGTCTCTGCAAAGCTTTCGGCATGAAGGTGATCGGAATCCGAAGGTCGGGTGGAGCGGCATCCCCTATCCCGGACGTGGACCGCGTCTATCCGCGGGAGAGACTCCCGGAACTGTTGGCCGAAAGCGACTTTCTCGTGCTGGCGCTTCCGCTCACGAAAGAGACGGAAGGCATGATCGGGGAGAAGGAGCTGCGGGGTATGAAACCGACGGCCTTTTTGATCAACGTAGCGCGGGGCGCCATCGTGGATGAGGGGGCCTTGATTCGCGCGCTGGAGGAAAAGTGGATTGCCGGCGCCGGGCTCGATGTGTTCACCCGGGAGCCCCTGCCACCGGAAAGCCCGTTCTACACAATGCCCAACGTGCTCTTCAGCCCCCACATTTCCGGAGACATACCGGATTACGAATTGCGCGCCGTTGATGTCTTCTGTGAAAACCTTCGAAGGTATCTTGCGGGCGATCCGTTTCTGCACGAAGTGGATCGGGAAAAAGGGTATTGATTCAGGCCGGCGATGACCAGGAGTTCCGGATCCCCTCCGCAAAGGGCGGACGGATCACGCCCGCCTCGGTAACGAAGGCCGTAATCAGATCATGGGGCGTCACATCGAAGGCGGGATTCCAGACGGAAATCTCCTCCGGGGCGATCCGGACGCCGCCGCAATGGGTCAGTTCGGCGGAGTCGCGCTCCTCGATCGGGATCAGCTTGCCGTCGGCGAGTGCCGGATCGATCGTCGAGAGGGGTGCGGCGATGTAGAGGGGTATCCCGTGCGCGCGGGCGAGAACGGCAAGCGCGTACGTTCCGATCTTGTTTGCCGTATCGCCGTTGGCGGCGATCCGGTCCGCGCCGACGATGACGAGATCGACCTCTCGGCGCTGCATCAGGAAGCCTGCCATGTTGTCCGCAATCAGCGTACAGGGAATCGCGTCGCGCATCAGTTCCCAAGCGGTCAGCCTCGCCCCCTGCAGCACGGGCCGGGTTTCATCCACGTAAACATGGAGTTTTTTACCCTCCTCCCAAGCCGCGCGGATGATGCCCAAGGCGGTCCCGTAACCGGCGGTGGCCAGCGCGCCGGCGTTGCAGTGGGTGAGAATCCGTGCGCCGTCGGGGATCAGGTCGCGCCCGTTTTCGCCGAGACGCCGGTTGATCGCGATATCCTCCTCACCGATCCGGATTGCCTCGGCGATCAGGGCCTCCCGGATCGGCCGCAGTGATCCTGCCGTTTCCTGCCCGACCGGAGCCCCATCCATCAAGGCATGGCCGCCAACGTCCGGAAAAAGTGATAGCGTTTTTTCGGCTCGTCTTTTCGAGCCGGAGGAGGATTGTCTCGAAATGGAGAGAGAGTCCGCCGTCGGGATTCGGGATTCCCCATTCCGTCCCGGGACATGGGCCAGGGTTTCGTCGAAACAGCGGCGCATCCGTTCCATCGCCCAGAAGAGGTTCCGGGCGGTCGGACGCGTGGCTGCGAATTGCTTGCAGATTTCGTTGAAGGAGTTCCGTATCGCCGCGGGGGAGTCGTCGGGAAGGCGCCGAACGCCGAGGGCGATTCCCATAGCCGCGGCGACGCCGATCGCCGGGGCGCCGCGGATGGTCAGGTCCTTGATCGCCGCGACGACCTCGCGATAATCCGTGCAGGTCACATACCGCTCCGCAAGCGGCAGCTCCCGCTGATCGATCATCACGACGGTGTCGTTTTCCCAAAAAACGGTCCGAATGTCCTTTTCCATCCTGGAAGCCATTCCACCCTTGACTTGCATAATACGGGGGCAGGACAGCCCCGCCCCCGTGAAGCACCCTGAGGTGCCTCCGGATTACCCCGCGAGCATCTTCTTCAGGAGGTCGTTGATGAGTTGGGGGTTCGCCTTCCCTTGGGTCGCCTTCATCGCCTGGCCGACGAAGAAGCCGAACACCTTCTCCTTTCCGGCGCGGTACTGGGCAACCTGTTCGGGGTTCTTCTCCAGGATCGCGGCGACCGTCTTCGTGAGGGCGCCCTCGTCCGTGATC
>JAHIMW010000244.1 GCA_018896355.1 Pseudomonadota bacterium | reverse complement strand
GGCGCGATTGGCGCCGACTTGCTGTACCCCGCGGTTCCAGAACAGATAGGCAAGAATAGACGGAAACACCGCGAAATAAACCATTCCTGCGCCGGTTGCTGCATTCCATACGGCGACGCGACCGCTTGCCAGTTCGGCCAGATAGAGCGGCAGCATCAGCAGCACGATGCCGCCGACGACTGCGGCGCCAAAAAACGCCATGGTGCCGATGCCGGCGGGCCGCCACCGCAGCAGCACCGTATAAAGCGCCCACGTCGATGAGCAGCCAACCAGCAAGAGATCCCCGCGGTTGAAATCGAGCTGCATCAGCACCGACATATCGCCGCGGCTGACAATTGCGACGACACCCGCCAGCGACAGCATGATACCGACCTGCTGTCGGTGTGTCATTCGGACGCCGAACAGCGCCCGCCCGATGAGCACGATCAGCAGCGGCGTCATTGAACTGATCAGCACGCCGTTGGTTGCGGTCGTTGTCTGCAGCGCCGCGTACAGAAAAGTGTTGTAACAGCCCACACCCAGCACGCCGAGCAGCGCCAGGCGTGCCCAGTTGGCGCGCAGCAGCGCGCGCTGCTCATACATCGGCCGCATGACAAACGGGAAAAGCAGCAGCAAGGCCAGTACCCAGCGCCAGAACGCCATTGTTGCCGGCGGCATCAGATTATGCAGAGCGCGCGCCAACACTGCGTTCCCCGCCCAGAACAGCGCGGTCAGTGTCAGCAGCAGATACGGTGATACGCTCGCCGGGCGCGGTGAATGGTTATGCCCTCCAGCCATTGCTTAACTGCCCTCCCGGGCCCGCGCCGACAAAATGGACGATCATGTTTTTCTCCTTGGAAATAAATAAAGGCAGCGCCCTATTAGTTCCGGAAGTAATAGGGTGCTGCCCCTATTTATAATGGACAACTGAACGGCTAAGACCTTGCTTTTCCACAGGTTGAGGATATGAAAAGCGGTTTTGTATGTCAAGCTTTTCTTTTTAACAGAAATAAGGTTATAAAGTAGCCCTTCAATAAATATTGATGCCTTGACATCACGTTGTATGATGCTATGATGACACCATGAGAACGACACTGACCATAGACGACGATGTTCTGGACAAGGCGAAAGCTGTTGCGGCAAAACTCCGTGCGCCTTTTCGCCACGTGGTGAATGAAGCGTTGCGTACCGGGTTGCAGACCGTTGAGAATGCCTCGCGAACCCGATCCTATCGCACCCGCCCTCACAAGATGGGGCTGAAAGCCGGGAAGAATCTGGACAACATCCAGGCACTCCTGTCGCAGATCGAGGGGGAGGATCACCGGTGATCCTTGTGGATGCCAACATCCTCCTGTATGCCGAAGACCAACAGAGTCCCCGCCATGCGATGGCGCGCCAATGGTGGGATGCGCAGTTGTCTGACGCCTCGCCGGTGTGTCTTTGCTGGACCGTCCTGGGCGCCTTCATCCGCATCGGCACGAATCCGCACGTCTTTGAGCGTCCCCTGTCTCTCGATCAGGCGCTCTCACGTGTGCAAAGCTGGTTGGATCAACCTTGCACGCGCATCGTTAACCCGACCGACCGGCACTGGATCGTCTTTCAAAAGATGCTGGTCGAGGGCCAGGCCGCCGCGAACCTTGTGACCGACGCGCACCTGGCCGCCCTGGCCAGTGAACACGGCTGTGAGTTGATCTCCACCGATACCGATTTCTCGCGCTTTCCAGGGGTCAAATGGAGAAACCCATTGCAATGAATCGCGTCCTCCTTCCATTTCCAGACCCGTCTTCTCGGGGATCATGTGACCATTGAGGCTTTGGAGATTCAAAATGATGAACCTAAAGGCTACGAATTCTCGATAAGCGGCGATGCGGAGGATGATCTGTTCGCATTGTTTGCGAAGCTTGTTGAACGGCTGCGGCGTGAACTGCAACGAAGGCACATCGAACCCGGCGATCTGACCCGTTACCAGATCACGAACGGAGATACCTTGCGCGGACGCATCACTTGGGACGACAATACGAATGGCCAGATTCCCTGTCTGGTCATCGACGGCAAGGAACTTTCATGGCACGAGGTCGGAAGGATGCTGATGACCTACGAAGGATTCCATTTCAAGCTGGAGATATTTGAAAGATCGGAGGAAAGGTAGGTCGTGGCGCCTCTGCGAGCGATTCGACAGACGGTGGGTGAACGAGGCCACCCTGCCTGGGCATTGAATCGGAGGAAGATGACTTCCACGGTGTCATCGTCCAGGGGAAGGAAGCTAAAAAGAAGGGATATGTCCCATTTTGCGATCTTGAAGTCACTTCCAGGGGGATAGGAATTTCTGGCCCGTCAGGGACTATGTGGTCTGGTTTGCAAACCGATAAAAACAATCCATCCGATTTTTCTGGGTTTTTGAGTATGCTTGGTTGAAACATGCAGATTTTGAAAGGAGGGTTTGGGGGTTATCAGGGTGTTTGTAGCTTCCTGTAGTCAGCAAAACGTCGCCCTTGAAGAAAATGCTTGATTTCAATCCGTAATCAGGGATGTTACCCCCTCATTTCTACCCGACCTCGACTCCAATTATCCAAACAATCTTTGGGAATATTTGGTTCTGCTGATCGAGAAATCTAATATTTGAGCCCTCTGCTTGGAACTGACGATATTGAGCATATCGTGCAGGCAACCAATCCGGACCCCCCCATCCTGCATGGTGGGACCTACTGCCTGTGGGTTATGTTTCAGTATCAAGTCGGTCCGGGCGATGATCTCCTTTTCTTCCCGTTGATACCATGAGAGCGCCTTTCTTCCAAACAGAAGCTTTTTGAGATCGCTTTCAAGATTTCCCGGTTTCATCGTTATC
>JAHIMW010000189.1 GCA_018896355.1 Pseudomonadota bacterium | reverse complement strand
TATGAGATCACCAAAGCGGGAATGGTCGCGGTCACCGCCCGGTTGGCGCTGCTCACGCTTGATCCCGAAACCGCCAAAATGGATCGGGATGAAATGACGGTCGTCCCCATGAAGTCGATCTCGGCCTTTGGGAAGGAGATCCCTCTTCAGGATCTGCTCGACAAGTATGAGACGAAGCTGAGAAAGAACCCGGATAGCCCCGAACTTCTCATCGGGTTCGCCAATGCCCTCCGGCAGATCAAGCGGAGAGAGGATTCTGTCCCCTTTTACGAGCGGGCGATCAGGAACGATCCCCTGGCGGTGGAGGGCTACACCAGCCTCGGTGAATACGCCCTTGACAAGGGCGATCTTGAAACCGCCTTTTCCCATTACAGCAAGGCCGCGGAGATCATGGACAGGGGACACTACCACCGGGTCAGGACCGATCTCGATCAATTCAAGGAAGGCCTCCTCGACAGGCTCATGATGGTGGCGGAACGGCTCGGAAGGGGGCTTCCCCATCCGGGTGACCTGCGCCCCGGAGGGGAGGCGCCGGTTCCCGCGCAGCTGAAAGTCGGCCGGAACCACCCGTGCCCCTGCGGAAGCGGAAAGAAATACAAGAAGTGCTGCCTCCTCAAGGCCGGGCAGGGAACCACACCGGCCGAACCGGAGACCCGCAAACCGCCCACGCCCGACCCGGTTTTCCGGCGCCTTCGGGAAGGCCTTGCCCGCTACGCCGAACGGGAGATATCCCGCGAGGACTTCCTGAGGGCTACGGGCATATTCTGGAACACCGAAACCCGGGAGCCCATCGTGCTTCCCGAGAGGGCATCCAGTGACAAAGGCCAATTCCACGACTGGTTAATCAACGACTACCGCACGGCAAACGGCAAAACGATCCTGGAAGGCTTCTGCGACCGGCGGCTGAGCACGCTGTCCGCGGATGAGAGACGCCTCGCCGAATCCCTCATGAAGAGCTACTTGTCCGTCTACGAGGTGCAGGCTGTCCGGGAAGGGGAGGGCCTGACGATCCGGGATCTCTTTACCGGCGAAACGATGGACGTGGAGGAGGTCTCCGGGTCCTATGAGGCGGTCAAGTGGGACTTCGTTCAGGTGAGGGTCTACAGGATGGACGGCAAGTGCAGGTTTGGGGGAAACGGGCAGACGATGCCGCGAAAGAGGTTCGACGCCCTGAAGGCATACCTGGACAACGCGCGCCGGTCGTTCGAGGCCGACACGGGACGGGCGGGCTGGCCCGCCTTCCTGAAGGAGAACGCCTTCCTGATAGGGCGTTTCTTCGATGAGGTGGTTGAAGAGCCGCCCGTTCTGCTCACCGAAGAGAGGCACAGAATCATCACTTCGAAGGCCCACTTCGCGGTGTCCGATTGCGGGCGCGCCCGGAAGCTCCTTTCCGGGGAGTACGATTTCGCCGACGAGGAAGAGATCCCTTCCGGGGGTGTGAGCTTCTCGTGGCTGAAAAGGGGCCCCTCAAAGGAGTGGGAGATGGGCGCCGAGTCAGACGAAAAGGGAATGATCGCCACCTCCAGCATCGTCCATCCCTCCGGGAAGATGACATTTACGGTCCTCGGCACGGTCAACCTCCATCCCGACAGGTTGATCCTCGAATGCATGTCCCGGGAACGGCTCGAAAGGGGCAAGGAAAGACTTCTCGATCTGTTGGGGGAGTCGGTCCGACACCGCATCGACGAGTTCGAAGACATCCATGTAGCCATGGAACGGCGTGAAGGAAAAGGCGAAGCGGCAAAGCCCTTAAAGAATGAGCAGGCCCGGGCCATGCTGGTCTCGGTGATGCAGAAGTACATGTCCGCCTGGCCCGATCAAGAGATTCCGGCCCTCGGCGGCAAGACCCCCCGTGAGGCCGCAGCGACAAAAGCGGGCCGGGAGAAAGTCATCGATCTCATCAAGGATATGGAAAACGGAGAAGCCAGGAAGAAGAAGGCCGGCGAGCCCTTCATCGACCTCGGTCCGTTGAGGAGAGAGCTGGGAATAGGGAGGGATGAAGGGTAGCTTCAAATACAGGGTGGTCGAAGATTCTCCGCCGTTGCTTTCTCTATGAAGAGATCCCGCCCGAGCTTTCGGTTGAGGGCCTTCATCCGCTCACCACTGAAGTTCGCCCGGTGATTTCTTCACCGCGTTTGCGTTGATCTCGGTAATTCTGCCGTTGCTCAGGTGAATGACGCGGTCGGCCATTCCGGCGATGTCCGCGTTGTGGGTGATGATCGCCGTTGCCGTCCCCAATTCGCGATTGATCCGATCGAGCGCTTCGAGGACCACGATCCCCGTTTTGGAATCGAGGGCCCCCGTGGGTTCGTCGCAGAGAAGCACTTCCGGATTTTTCGAAATGGCGCGGGCGATCGCCACGCGCTGCTGTTCGCCGCCGGAGAGCTGGGCGGGAAAATGGTCGAGGCGCTCGGTCAATCCGACAAGCTTCAGGGCCTCTTCCGGCTTCATCGGATTTTTTGCAATCTCCGTCACGACCGCCACGTTCTCCCGTGCGGTCAGACTGGGGATCAGGTTGTAAAACTGAAAAACAAACCCGACATGGAAACGGCGATACGCGGTCAGCTCCCGCTCATCGGCATTCGTCAGGGCTTTGCCCCGGTAGGTGACATCGCCACCGGTAGCCGTGTCCAGGCCGCCGAGGATGTTCAGCAACGTCGATTTCCCGCTTCCCGAGGGTCCGAGAAGCACGACCAGCTCGCCGGAGTAGAGTTCCAGATTCACCCCCCGCAGCGCATGAACTTCAACCTCCCCCATCACATATATTTTCGTGAGGTCCCGTACCTGAAAAACGACCTTTCCCGGATTG
Organism: Pseudomonadota bacterium; assembly: GCA_018896355.1. Taxonomy (GTDB): domain Bacteria; phylum Desulfobacterota; class Syntrophia; order Syntrophales; family UBA5619; genus UBA5619. The sequence goes on along the minus strand of JAHIMW010000189.1, from coordinate 10,880 downwards.
TTCGGTTCTCCTTCCTTTCCGGTCATCTCTTCGATCCCCCGTCACGCTCCCTGCCGTTTCGCTATCGATCCGTCAGATACATCCTGCTCTTATCGCCGGCATCCAATTGAGGTGATGAGTCGGGTGGCGCGGGGAAATCTCACCCCCACGTTCCACACAAGAGCCCGAATCAGGTTCGCGTTCATTGCTGGTGATCTCTACCAAGCTGTTTCTTCAGGTCCGCATATTCCTTGTCGAGAGTGACAATGCGCTTAAAAAGGGACAGACAAATAAAAGCCATCAGACGGAAGGATAAGTTGGACCGGGCTTCTATGTGCATGCTGAACGCCCCCTTTTCAATGAAAGCGAATTTGCATGGCGTAATGGTCACGATGCTGGCGGACCTCGGCTTATTGTCGATCAAAGCCATTTCGCCGAAAATCTCGCCGCTGTCAAATTCACCGAGGACAATCTTCTCATCGCCATCCGACGAGGTGACGGCCTTCGCTTTTCCTTCCAGAAGAAGGTAGGCCCCATCACCGTAGTCTCCCTCGGCAAAAACGATCTGGTCTGCATCAAAGGTCTTCGTTTCCTTGAATACGATTCGGGCTTCCTCGCCGGTGATCGTCGGAAAGAAATCCCCCTTGGGTCTTAAGGCGGCATCCAAGCCTTTGCCTCTCCCCATTTTCACATTGCGCCCCTCCGTGATGAGCGAAAGGGCATTGATCGCCGTTCTGTATTTTTCATTCAGGTTTCTCAGTCTTTCGGGAAGAATACTGTAAAGTCTGAAGATCAAGTCGTGGCTATAAGGCTGGTTGCCCAGAAGGAGGGTTTCAAACCCTCTGCGGGTCAATACACCAACCTCCGTGAGGTCTGCGGCAGCCTTGATCGTGGCCGTTCTCTCCACGTTGTAAAACAGGCTGATCTCCCCGAATATCTCCCCGGGCTTCAGCGTGGCCAGTTTGTTGCCGCTGAGGAAAACAGCCGCCTCCCCGTCCTTGATATAATACATCTCCTGCCCGACGCCGTTCTGCTCACAGATCGTCTCTCCTTTATGATAGCGTTTTGTATCGGAAAAAATATGATTCAGGTGCTCGTTGTTGAGTGTTCCAAACAGGGCGCCGCTGATGTTCTGGCAAATAAGATCAAGCTCACTTTTCTGCAGCACGCCGTGCTCGCTCTTAATGGGCAGGAGCATTTCGTCGATATATTCTGTCAGGTTATTTCGGAACTTGAGGGGCATTTTCATGAAATCCTGAGAGATCTTCTTGGCCTCATCCACAGACAGGTATTTCTGATCCTGGATTCTTCTGAACACAAGGTATTCCTTGAGAGCGGGAACGCCGGACAGACCCGCCAGGAACCTGTATGCATTCTTGCTGCTGATGGAGGGGGGGATGAGGGGCTCGAATCCTAAATCGGCCAGTCGATCTCTTCCCTTTGAAACGATGCTCTCGTAGGGCTCATCGATGGGTACGGTTTGGGCCTTATGGATCAGGGCAATGTCCTTGTCGGAAAGGGGCTGAATCTGCTCGGCCACGGCATCGAACTCATGCCCCAGGCTCCTCAACAGTGTGATGATCAGTGCGCTGTTTATTCCCCTGCCTGAAACATTGCCGTGCACATCGGCACTATAGGCCGGGGGGCTGAAGAGCAGTTTCCCGTAATTGTCCGTGGCATGAAGGCGCAAACGGACCCCGTTCGCAAGGCACCAGAGTCCGATTCTCTCAGCACCCACCAGAGGATCCTCTCCCTCTATGTTCAGGTGACCCACATCCAGAGTGACCCCGAAATTGTTCCTTTTCACGCCTTCGGGGAGGATACCGATGATCTCGTCGAGACAGGCGGCAAACACATCAGAGGTTTGGACGCCATCGATCTGGCAGTAGTTTTCGACGGTCACTCTGACCGGTGTGCCTTCGGCCTTCATGACCAGCGCGGCCATTTCCTTTGCCCTTGCGTTATCGATGAGGTGGAAGACCACAGACCCCGCTCCGATATCGCAAGCCAACTGGATAGTCTCGCACTGGATTGCGAAACATTTCAACGGGTCAAAAAAAAGTTGCTGCCCCCTTTTGGGATCGGGAGACGGGGCATAAGGTCCGACGATGGGAGAGTGAATGTCGAGCTTGAGGCCGGCCTTACGGCATGCCTCCTTGATCAGCGCCCTTTTTTCAGCGGAAAACTCCTCCGGCAGCAGCTTCTTGTAATTAAAGGGATGAAAATCGACGCTGAGTTCAAGCCCCTCGATCTTTTCTTGTCTCACTTTGTCTACAAGGGCGACAGGATCAAATATCTGGTTTTCCCAGAAAGTGACCCCCATTACGCGCTGCGGATTCCGGATTTTCTCCCACCCTTCTATCGATATCCTGTTTTCCAAAAGCTGGGCCTCGTATTCATCCGCAAATCGGGTGATGAAGTCATCGAGGTCCGCCGCTTTCCCTTTGTCGAAAAAGAAGAAGTACGGAGCGTGTTCGTACAACCAGGATGCCTTGACAAGAAAAAATGGGGATTCAACAAGGCGCCGGAGCGATTGCTTTTCTCTTTGTCCGGCCAGATCCAGGAGGTGGGACAGGGTATCGGAAGCAATGACGTAGCCATATTTGACTCTGGATTTGTGCCGGGCGAGCAACATGAGATCCTCGCCCTGTGGGAGGCCCAGTTGCCCAAGGAGGGATCGGCTTTTTCTGCAAAAGAAATCGGTTTCAAAGAGGCTGGCATCCAGGATGCTCCGGATCTTATCGCTATTAGGGAATCCCCCCCTGGTGCGGTCAATATCATCCATCACGTTTTCGCAAGCCCTCTTTTCATCGGCCGTCAACATTTACACCATATCACACTTATGGAGGGATAGAGCATCACTGATTGCCTTTTGAAGTCAAGCATTTCATCGAGGTTGACAATTTATTGACTTTAAGAAGGAACGGACGGGATTATACACGAACGTAAAAAGGCCGTCCAGTATTTCCACATGTGGATTTTGTAAGAATGTCAGGGTTGATTTGCGTGCGCGGGCGGTTATTCCCGCCGATCGGCTCCAGGCCGTCAGGAGGAGGCGGTCCGGCTCTTCTTTCGCGGAGACGGCGAGGTTACCCCCGATCAGGCGTGTGAACCATTCCAGCCCCTGCCAGTACTCCTCCGCGGCGCTATCCGGACGCCGTCTGTCTGAAAGGAGGCGCAACCGGGTCTGCCCGGATGCGGCTGCCGCAGAAGAGATCGAAACCGGAATAGCCGCGATTAAAGGTTGAAAATCCGGCTTGATCGAAGTATGTTCCCGCCCAGAGAGAAGGAAGAAGGATCCGATGAAAAACCGCTGGACGTTCGTCGATACGCCCGCAAAACTCGTAAAGGCCGAAAAGATGATCCGCGCCGCGCCGGTCATTGCACTCGATACAGAGTACGACTCTTTTCGCTATTTTCGGGAGAAGCTATGCCTCCTCCAGATCCAGACGGAGGAGAAGACCTGGCTGATCGATCCGCTGGCGGCAGGTCTGGACCTCTCCTTTCTCGGCGACGTCCTGATCGATCCGGAAATCCTCAAGATCTTCCACGCCGGCGACAACGACATCCGGATCCTGAAGCGGGACTACGCCTTCGCCTTCCGGAACATCTTCGACACGCACCGCGCCGCGTCGCTTCTCGGATTCCGGCTGCTCTCCCTCTCCACGCTGCTCGAGACTCACCTCGGCGTCACGCTGGAGAAGAAGATGCAGCGCTCCCGGTGGGATATCCGGCCTCTCTCCGAGGAACAGTTAGACTATGCCGCCCTCGACACGGCCCACCTGACCGACCTTTACCGGAAACTGGACGCGGAACTGCATGAAAAGGGGCTGGAAAAGGAGGCAAAGCGCCTCTTCGTCGGAATGACCGCGGTTGTCTGGCAGCCGAGGGTCCTCGACCGGTCGTCGCACCGGAAGATCGCCGGATACGCGCAATTGACCGCCGGGCAGAAGGAGCGGCTCCGCCTGCTGTACCGCTGGCGGTTCGAGAAGGCGGAGGAGATCAACCGCGCCTGTTTCATGCTCCTCTCCGATCGACAACTCATCGGTCTGGCGCGGCTGGAGAACGCATCCCTTCAGAAGATCGCGGGCCCCAGCCTTCTCTCTGCCGAGGGTGCAAACCGCTTCGGCCCGGAAATCCTGAATCTGCTAAGGTAAAAAGGGGACACAACACTTATTTCCCTTGGAAATAAGTGTTGTGTCCCCTTTTTACCACATAAGTTACTGCATTGATGAGATTGCTTCGGGCGGAAGCCCTCGCAACGACTGCGTCGGATTGCTTTGTCGCTCCGCTCCTCGCAATGACAGGAAGGGCAGAAATTCAAAGGTCTCAATTCACCCATTCTGTCAGCGGCCCCTTCTTATATGACGGACATGATCTTTGTCAACTGTGTAAGCAGGACCGGATGGGAGAAAAGCCCCTCTATTTTCAGCCTCCCGGAAACGAGATGACTTAAGACACGCCGGCCCGCCTCGTCAAAATACCAGGGGAGCCCTCCGACGATCCGGAGGGCGTTCAAGTCCATCACCCGATCGGAGGCCGTCCGGATGACGATTTCCGGACGCCCGGCGATCCCCTCCTCGATCCGGAGCGTTCCCGCCGCAAAAACCAGGGTCACCGCCGCTTCGATGTCGACAAGCTCGATGGCGACGCTCCCGCACATGTTATCATAGACCGCCCGCTTCTCCGGACGCTGCGTCAGGTTCGCCGTCAGCAGATCCGCAAGGATTCCGGCAAACGGAACCGAGGTCGCCCGGTTTTCGATGAATCCCTCTTCCATGATCGCCCTTGTTCAGAACGCCGCCCGGTAGACGGCGAGAACCTCCTCCTCACTTAGGACAAGCCGCGGGTTGTTGACGATCGCCCCGTCGGAGAGGCTGAGCGCCGCCGCCTTGACCAAGTCTTCCTCTTTCGCACCCGTTTCCGAAAGACGGAGCGGATGGCCGATCCGCCGGAGGAAGGCGCCCATCTCCACGACGGCCGCCCCCGCGGCCCCGCGTTCATCCATCCCCCTTTCGCGGACCCCGAGGGCCTCGGCAACCATCGCGTAGCTCTCCGCCGCGTCGTCGAGATTGAACGCCATGACGTGCGGGAGGAGTATCCCATTGGCAATTCCATGCGGCACGCGGGCAATCGCCCCGAGGGAGTGGGCCATCGCATGGACCAGACCGACCATCGCGTTCCCGAAGGCCCAGCCGGCCATTGTCGCGGCGAGCTGGGTCTGCCCGCGGGCTGCGAGGTCCGCGCCGTTTTCAGCGCAGACCGGAAGATCACGATGAAGCAGGCGGATCGCCTGCATCGCCAGCCCGTCCGCGATCGGTTCTCGCTGAACCGACTGCAACGCCTCCACGGCGTGGGTCATCGCGTCCATCCCGGTCGAGACCGTCAGCAGCGGCGGGAGCTTCTCCGTCATCTTCGGATCGAGGATTGCGATCCGCGGGGTGTTGAAATACTCGACGATCAGGATCTTCTGCCCCTTCCGCTCGTCGAGGATGACCGCCATGCTGGTCACCTCGCTCCCCGTCCCGGCCGTCGTCGGGATGACGATGTGCGGCGTCTGCGGCCGGGTGAGGAGCTGAATTCCCTCGAAGTTCTCGAGGCCGCCCCCCTCCGTCAGCAGGATGCAGATCCCCTTCCCCGTGTCGATCACGCTGCCGCCCCCCACGCTGACGACGCAGTCCGCCCCCTTCTCCCGGGCGAAGGCGGCCGCGCGGTTCACGATCCCCACGCCCGTGTCCTGGGGCACTTCACTCCAGACGCCGGCGCACCGATCCCCGAGCGCCTTCAGAACCCCATCGACCAACCCCGCCTTCATCACCCCCGGATCGGTCACGACCAGCGCCCGGCGGCAGCCGAGACCGGCCATCTCCATATCGACGTCGCGCGCCGTCCCGGCACCGAAGACGATCTTCGTCGGACCGAAATAGACAAACGACAAATCCCGATCGTACGCCATGGATGCCTCCTTTTGATCAAGCCTCGTCCGGCCAGATGGCCTCGATTTCACAGAGCAGATCGATCACCTTGTTCACGGTCTTGATGTTCCGGACGATATAGGTCAGGTCGCCCTTCAGCTTCAGCTTCCCCTGCATCAGGGCCTTGGTAGAATCGACCTCCTTCTTCGCCACCTGCTTCCAGCGGGCGTAGTCGCCCGACATGACGAATTTAGCGCTCTCCGCCTTCGCCTTGTCGCATAGGGCGATCTCCAGAACGTCGCCGTGCCAGAAGTCCGTGAAGAGGTAGATCGGCTCCGGGATCCCCTTCTCCGGATCGGGGTTCACGATCATCGAGACGCTCCCCTCCCAGTTCTTTGCGATCTCCCGGTACTCCTTCGACGTCGCAATCTTCTCTTTCCACGCATCGAGCCACTCCTGTGTCATCGCATTGTATTTCGCCATATTTTCCTCCTTCCGTTAATTAGGGACAGAGCCCTATTATTTCCCGGAAATAATAGGGCTCTGTCCCTAATTAATAGAGCCTCTCCAGGAGATCGTCGAGACCCAGCTCCCGGAGTTTTTCCTCCCGCGGGAAGCCCCGTTCATCGAGCCCGCGGAGCGCGTAATACTCGCGCTTCAGCTTCTCGACGTCGGGGACCGAACCGGCGCCGGCGCCCTCTTTGAGCGGCGTCATGATCCGCTTCGGCAGCACGTCGTCCTTTTGGGTCACACCGAGCAGGTTGTTGATCCCCCGCTTCAGCGTCCAGTCCCGGGCGCCGCAGGCCATCAGCCCGTCGAAGTCGAGGCCGAAGCCGGTGATCGCGTTGAAGGCGTCCCGGATCGTCTCCGGCTTCAGGCAGTCGGTAAGGTAATGGCAGATCGAAAGCGAATTGCCGAGGATGCCGTAGTTCTCCGAGTGGAAGACAAGCTCGGCCTTCCCCTCGCTCGTCGTCCCTTTGTAGTCGTCCTTCATCGGGAAGAGCTGCGGCCAGGAGGCCATCCCCTGTTCCGTCGCGAGGACGGCGTGCTGGAGGTGGCAGGCCCCCCGGTTCGACATCATGTAGGCAAGCCCCATCCCGTGGAAACCCCGCGGGTCGTGCATCGGGAGATCGAGCCCCTTGACGTGGACGACCGCGTCCACGGCATTGCCGCCGATCTTCCGGGCGGCCGCAAGGCTCCCCTGCGCGAGCAGATCGCCGAAACCTTCCCGCCGGGCGATCCGTGGAAGAAGCGCAAGCACGCTCTCCATGTTTCCCCAGGCGAGGTCGAGGCCATCCGTCTCCTTCACGGTCAGGGTCCCCTTTTCAAACAGCTCCATCGCCCAGGCGATCGCCGCCCCGCAACTGATCGTGTCCATTCCAAGGCGGTTGCAGATCTCGTTCGCCTTGATCACCCCCGCGAGATCCCGGTTCATGATCATCGTCCCGAAGGTGGCGCAGGTCTCGTACTCCGGCCCCGGCCCCTCCTCCGTTTGAAACGGACCGTCGGGAACCTTAACGACCCGCTTGCAGGCGACCGGGCAGTGGGTGCACGCATGGGCGCGGGTGAGGTAGGTTTCGGAAAGCGTCGGACCGCTCAACGCCGAGGAGAGGTCGAAATCCTCGCCGACGGACCAGTTCTTGACCGGTACGTCCCCGTTGATCATGCCGATGTCCATGTTCGCGTCGGAGCCCATCGCGTGGAGGGAACCGGCCAGCGCCGAATCCTTGATCTCCTCGATGGCCGCCTTCTGGATCTCGCGGAAGCGGGTTTCATCGGCCTTGGTCATTTTTCCGGACCCGCGGACCGAGATCGCCTTGAGCCGTTTCGCCCCCATGACGGCCCCAAGGCCCGTCCGGCCGACAAAGTGGCCCTTGTCGTTCCCGATCGCGGCAAACCGGACAAGGTTCTCTCCGGCGGGACCGATGACGAGCGCTTTTGCCCCCTTGTCCGCCTCCTTGAGAAGATCCGTGGTCTCGTAGACGTCCTTCCCCCAGAGGCCGGAGGCATCGGTCAGTTTCGCTTCACCCTCCAAGATGGAAAGAACGACCGGTTTCTCCGCGCGGCCGGTGATCACGATCCCATCGTATCCCGCCTTCTTCAGCTCCGGTCCGAAGGTCCCGCCGCAGGCCGACTCCCCCCAGATCCCGGTGAGCGGAGACTTTGCGCAGACCGCAAAACGGGAGGTCCCGGGGAAACCGCTCCCCACCATCGGCCCCGTCATCACCATCAGCGGGCTTTCGGGGGCGAGGGGGTCGGCGTCCAGCGGGTAGCCGTCGAGGAAGAGCTTCGCCCCGAGGGAGCTCCCCCCGATGAACTTCCTTAAGCGATCATCTTCCACCGTGAAAGGAGAACAGCGACCGTCCGTCAGGTCCACATGCAGGAAACGCCCGGCATAACCATTAGCCATGTTGCACCTCCCAAGTTTTGACGACTACGGAAAAAAGAAAACCGGAATGGTTCGCCTCGACCCGGCGCCATGCTTGTCGGCCGTCGCCGGGAAGAGGAACATAAGCCGTGAGAAGATGGTCATTCCGGTGGAATTTTGCAGATTATGTAGCACAGGAGAATCTGTCTCCGCAAGCAATTTTGTGCTGCAGCAGCAGGGGAAGCGACGGAAGAGAAAGCGGCCCCAGGCGGTCCCCATCGTAGAGGACCTGGGCAAGGAAGAGCCCCGACGGGGGCGCCGTGCATCGTGCGGGAAGCTCCGAGGCGTTGGTCAGCATCCGCTCCACCTCGGCAGGGGAGAGGCTCCCACGTCCCGCCTCGACGAGGATGCCCGCAAGCCGGCGGACCATCTTCCAGAGGAAGTGGGAGCCGACAATCCGAAAGAGGATCAGCTCCCCCGAGGCGACGACCTCCGTCCGGTCGATCTTCACCTCCGTGGAGACATGCTTGTCGATCCGCTTGTCGGCGAAGGAGGAAAAATCGTGGAAGCCTCGGAAAATTTCGGCCGCAACCTCCATCCGGCCCAGGTCGAGCGCGTCCTTGATCCACCAGACATAGCGCTTTCCAAAGGCCGTCCGGCTGCGGGAGATCAGGTAGAGATAGCTCCTGCCAATGGCCATGTGGCGGGCGTGAAACCCCGCGGGGGCCTCTTCCACCTTGAGGATGTTGATCGGCGCGGGGAGCAGATCGTTGAGACCGTGGAGGAGTCGCTGCGGTGGGAGGCGTCGCGGGGCGTCGAGGTGGGCGACCTGGGCAAGGGCATGGACGCCGGCGTCGGTCCGTCCCGCCCCCTGAACCTCCACCTCCGTCCCGAAGAGCTCCCGCGCGGCGTCGATCAGGGTCCCCTGGATGCTCCGGGCGTTCTTCTGCACCTGCCAGCCGCTGTAACCGGTCCCGTCATACTCCAGCGTGAGCTTGTATTTGAAGCAGGGAGCAGCGCCCGCCTTGCCGCCGCGCCCCGCCGGGGCAGGCTTCCGAATCATGGTTTTGTCTCCTGCTCCGCCGTCCCGCTCTCCGGCGGTTCCCCGAGGAGGGTCATCCCTTCGAGGCCTGAGAGGCGACCGCCCTGAGGGGAATCCAGATTCGGAAGCTCGGCGCCGGGATGGAGCGTCGTAACCGCCGCACGCCCGACGATGACCTTTCCCCGCTTCCCATCCGCATCCCGCATATTGATGCTCCAGAAGTTGTGGAAGATCAACGGCTTTCCGTTATGGACTCCGATGTAAAGCATGATGTGTCCCGGCGTCCAGAGCAGGGTCCGCCACGGCGACCCCTGCCGGATGATCAGGGCCTCCTTTTCCGCCGAGGAAAGGTTCCGGAGGCTTATGAATTTCCAGGCGACCGCCTGATCCCCGGAGTTGCGGGGGAGCCAGAGACCGAACGGGGCGAAGATGTCGCGGACCAGCGCGGAGCAGTCCCGCCTTCTGTAGAGTCCGCCCCAGCCGTAGGGTTCACCGGCAAGCTCCCGGGCGAGACGCGCGACATGGCGGGGGGTGAACGGCACGGGCATGTCCGCCGCCGCCTCTTTTGCCACCGCCGCCTTCCGGAGAAGCGCCTTCCCCCGGGCGTCGCGCGCCGCCGTCCAGATCCAGGTCCGTTTCGCATCTTTGCCGGTCGTTGGGAAGATCGCCCCCAGTGGCGCCCGGAAGAGAACCCGCTTCCCGCCCGTCACCGGCGCCTTGTCCCGGACGATCGCCACGTAACGGCCGTTCTCCCAGCTCTTCATGAACTCCGGATCGACGGCCGCGATATCCGTCGCCGGCACCCAGCCGAGCAGGTGGCTCGTCTCCGCGAGGAACCATTTGCGATCGCGGCTGACCAGCGTCACAAGGACCGGCATCCCCGCCGGGGCGGAAGATTCCTGGAGGTTGTCGAACGGATTGTCCTTGCCGGGACCGTTCGGATTACGGGAATGGGGCTCGCGGGTCGGAAGGATGCGGAAATCAACACGGTTCACCGTCACCGCCGGGAACATCCGCTGCGGATAATCATCGAGATGGGCATTGGCCGCCATTTTCCGGATCCAGTCCTTGGGATGCGGCCGCCCGCCTTTTCCATAGCCGGGAGTCCCCGCATATTCGCGGAATCCCCATGATGCGTGCTCCGGAGTGTGATGGGGCTCGGTCCGATGCCACGGGGCGAAGTAGAGGAGGTCGGATTCGGCTTTCAGACGGGCCTGCTCCGGCGGCGGGAGAAGCGGGACATCCGCCGTGTTCCGGTCCAGATAGGAAAGCGGATCCTGGCTGAGATCGCCGAGATCCCGGATCACCGCCCCCGCGGCAACGCCGCCCCAGGCCAGCATGAAAAGCAGCAGCGTCAGGAGAATGCCGGAACCTGCTCTGTCTCCCGATCGCTTCGTAATCGCTCTCTTTCGCATCGTCCCTCCTGAAGATCTTCTGAGAGCTTTGCACAACATCTGTTTTTGTCTTTGCGAGGAGGCAACAGCCGACGAAGCAATCTCATAAGTCACCATGATCAGAGAGATTGCCACGGCGCATAAGCGCCTCGCAATGACGGGATGTGGGTTGTGCAAAGGTC
>JAHIMW010000188.1 GCA_018896355.1 Pseudomonadota bacterium | reverse complement strand
TCTCCCGGGAGAGCTCCGTGAGCTGGCGGGCCAGGTCGTGGGTGACGATCCGTTCCGGCGGGATGCGCCGCCGGTAGAGCTGCCCGATCCGCTTGATCTCGGCCGGCGCGAGGCCGGTCAGGTTGCCGTGAATCTTCTCTATGGCTGCTCCTCTAATTACGGGGATAATTAAGGGGACATAACACTTAATTCCTCGGAATTAAGTGTTATGTCCCCTTAATTCTGCTACTTGAATTTGTGCGGGCTGACCCGCTTTTCCATCCCGTCGAGGAAGGTCGACCAGGCGTTCGTCCGGAACGGGACGACAATCTTTTTCGTCTCCTTCGCCCCGCAGGCGGGACAAGCCGGTTCCTTCTCGCCGACCTTCATGATCCGCTCGAAGAGATGGCCGCAGGCCGCGCACGCATATTCGTAGATCGGCATCGACTCCTCCGTGAAAACGAATACCATGCAAAGGTAATGGGGTCAAGAGGGGAGGGATTCAAAAAAAGCCCCGGGGCGTGGTGTTCCCCGGGGCGGGTTTGATGGTTACAACTTTTCCATCAGAATCAAACGGCCTGAATTAGAAGCTCAGGGAGAGTTTGTTCATCAGGATGTAGTCGTTGCCGATCAGGTTCGCGGAGTTGGTCCCCTTGAAGTAATCGCCGGTCCACAGATAACCGGCGCCCACCATGTAGGTCAGGTTGTCGTAGATCTTGTAGCTCGCCTTGGCGTCCAATTCCATTCCATAGTTCTTGGAGACATAACCCGTCGGAGCCTTGTCGGCCGAGGCCGAGGTGAAAGCCACCTCGAGGTTCAGTTGCTTCGTCGGGTTGAAACCGCCGAAGACGTTGTAGAGCAGGATGTTGCCCTTTCCGCTGTTGGCCACGTTTCTTCCTACGCCGCCAGCCCATGTGGCCATATCATCGTTCATCAGGATCAGGGCCGGGTTCCAGTCGGCGCCGCCGCCCCCGCCTGCCTCGTTCTTGTCTGTGGTGCTGGGATCGTCGCCGGCAGACCAACCGACCTGGGCGCCGAAATAGGCAGGCCCCATATTCGTCTTCAACAACGCGTAGGCGGACCAGCCGTCCCTTTTCAAATCCGTGGCGCCGGCCACATTATCAAACTCCACCTGATTGCCGCCCCAATAAGCCATTTCAGCCTCGACATAAACCGGGCCGAACGTCGCCTTTAGGTAAGGTGTGAGAAGGTGCATCCTGGTCCGGAAGGGGACCGCCGCCACTCTGTTTGAGTTGCCAACGAGGTACCCGTAGAGGAGACCGGCGTTCCCGCCCTTGAAGCCGTAAACAGCGGCGAGATAGTAGTTGTCGGCGTCCGCATCGGCCTTGCCGGCGTATCCGGCTGTGGCGCTGGTGTCGGCTTCGAAGTTCTTCTCGTAGATGCCCAGCAGGGTCGCAGGGCCCGCTTTCGTCGCAAACTTGATCCTCGGCTTTGTGGTCCCGTTGTCGGCGAACACGGTGCCCCAGGCGCCGCCGGACTGATAGCCGACATCGAACTGGCCTACGGCCGTCTTGAACGTCACCCAGGCGCGCTCGAACTCGAAGTTCTCCTGGACCTTCTGAGTGCCTCCAGGATTCCTACGGCTACTTGGCCTATCTGCGGATGCCGCAGTGGTGCTCTTCCAGTTCGTGTTGCCCCACTGTTTCTCCAGCGCGTCCATCCGGGCCGTGAAGGTCAGGCCTTCGGCGATCGCGAAGACGGGCTGGAGTCTCACCCTCTGGTAGAAGTAGGCGCGGGAATAACCCACATTCGATGCCGCCAGCATGGCGTTGTCATCATAAACGCCTACCAGATAGTACGACCCGCCGAACTTCACATCGGCGGCCGACGCTGTAGCGCCGAAGGCTACGATCAGCCCCAGCGACAGTAAAACGACCAAAAACTTTTTCATCTTTATTCCTCCTGAATGTTGTTGGTTTCGATCCCCACGGGCATGGGGATCATCTTTTTGAAACACCTGATTTTTGAAACACCCGACGCTTTCGCGTCTCCGCTTGCGGCCCGCTTTTTGGCCGGTAAAGCTGCCGGCAGGGAAACCTTGCCGCATTCCCGAAGGCCGCCAAACCCAAAACATCTGCTCGGGACACCACCTCCTTTCACAGATATTCGGACGGGAGGCTAACACCACCCGAAGGCGATGTCAAGCCCCATTTTTTCCCGCCCCGGTGCGGACCGCAGCCGGGCGGGAAATGGTTCTAACTGCTTCCTGCAATCACCATACCAACCAAGGGGTCAGCGGAGCCGCTCCGAACAAACCCAGGCGCCGTCCAACGGAGTCCAATCATTAAAAGTCAAGTATAAACAATATTCTTGGTGATTTTGGTCCGTGGATACCTCTCATGTCTGCGCCTCCGGAGCGGAGAGGGGCCCGCGGACCCAAACGGGGAGTGGGGCAAAATCGGCCGGAGATCCTACCCGTTCTGTGTCAAAAAGAACACATCTGAACCGGAACCGCCCGCCGCCGGAAGCCGGAGGCGTTGAAGGACTGTTTCATGATTTGAGATCTGAAAAGCGCGTTCTTTGTCATTGCGAGGAGGCCAAAGGCCGACGAAGCAATCCCATAACCATTCGATAAACCATGAGATTGCTTCGTCGCTCCGCTCCTCGCAATGACAGGAAAAGCTGATGGGGACACG
>JAHIMW010000239.1 GCA_018896355.1 Pseudomonadota bacterium | reverse complement strand
AATGTCTGATAACAAGCTTCAAAGGCATGGAACATGCCTTCTTCATAGGTAGCCTTTGATTTGGCTTTATCTCCATTATGCCTGCTGGAGTCATCAATGAGTTCGCCGTCATTTTTTTCATGATTCCATTTAGGAGACAAGATTTCTTTGAAGGCTTTGTCCATTTCGGGGGAAAGGCCATTCAATGTTCTTCGGAGCCACACGTAGAAAAAATCCATGAGATCGGCGTACGGAATCGCATCATAATATGGAGGATCGGTCACGATCACATCCATTCCCGTTTCTTTTTGGCCAAGCGCTGAAACATTCAAGATTTTCGGAAGGTGCGTTTCGGCCCAAGAACACTTGTGAAGTCTCGTAATTGCACTCACAATGGAGTTCAATCCACCGGCGTAGAACCGCTCAATCGGCGCAAGTGGATTCCCTTCAGCCATATCCCATGTAATGGGCAACGCCCATCTCATGAAAACGTGTTTGACCTCTTCCGCCCCATTTTCCCATACACACAACACGCCCATGTAATCAGAAGTGCGGCTAACGACACTGGCGAGGGATGAGTTTATCGCCTCTTCCCAAATCCTTTCATATGATGAAGAGAGGAAACCCTTCGCCTCCCGCGTCCACTTCACAAACGTTCCCAGGGCCAGAAGTTGGCGCGGCGTGAAAAGCTTGCTCCATCGGTCGAAACCATAAAGGGGTACGCGAAAGCCCAAGGCTTCCTTGCTCGGCAGCGGTTCCCCCGGCAGGCCGAAAGGGATCTGGGCGAAAAGTCCGCTCAGGGATTTCTCCGCCTCTTCGGCCATCCGGATCTCATGGGCTGTCGGCAGACCGTATTCCTTACCCTTCTGCCCATCCACTACGACGGCTGTATTGACTGCACCCAGCCGTCCCGCCTTTCCTTCCAGACGGATATCCTCCATTGTCATGATCGCGCCGCAGCATGGGCACTTCGCGCCGGAGCGGGACATGGTGCCCCCGCCGATCTGCTTGTCGTTTTCCCGGCGCTGGGCGGCGTTGCCGCCCTTGACGGGGCCGTTTATTTCAATACCGAAAACCACGCTGGTCTTATCCTCATTCGGCGCCATCGTGAGAAGGACGCGCTTCTTCTCTTTCTTGCAGAGCCAGCGGGTCTTGAGAAGCGGGACGACGGCGCGGCAGTTCTTGCAGGCCACCGTCCGCGCCCAGAGGTAGGCCACCGTGGGCTTGGCCACCCAGCGGGGGTTACGTTTTTCTTTGAGGTATTCCTCACTAAACTCGGCATTGAGGGTGTCGATATCCAGCGTGCCGTCTTCTTTTAGAGGCACGAGCTTCATTGGCTGTTTCTCGTAAGGCTGCGGGATGCTATTATCGAGAGGCTCAAAGTCGGCATAGATCGGATAGAACCGGGCCAGTTCCCGCCGGGCATGGTCGAGTACCCACCGGCCCCAGGCCCTTACATGCCAGGCAAGGTCGGCCTTTGGCGTGCGGCCCGAGTCCGGCTTGTCGAAAAAGCCCGGTTGCTGTTCCTCCTTTTCCTTCTGTCGCCCGGTCTTTTTGGTGCGCCCGATCAGATGAGGATGCGCCTTGTAAAACGCTTCCATGAACTCTTCGTCTTCGAGAATGAAATCGGGAAGGGGATTTGTCTTTCCCGCCAACTTCTGGGGATATTCGAGTGTGCATTTGAGGATGAACCAGGCTACCGGGTTGATATCCACGGCGGTCGCCTCGCAGCCCAGGCGCATCGCCTCCAGTGGGATCGCCCCGCCGCCGGCGAAGGGATCGAGCACCTTCGGCGCCCGCCCGCCATAGGCCTTGCGGATCTCTTGGCGGAACCACTCCAGGAGTTCTTTGTTCTCCGTCTCCCGGCCCCAGTGGAGGATTCCGCCTTCGGTAATCTCCTTCTCTCGCTCAACGGTCTGACCGCTGGGCATCTTCTTCTTTACGATTGTCTTGACCACCGTGCCGCCGATTTTTTCACAGAGTTCCCGGCGCAGACGGATGATTTCCTGATGCCAGTCTTCGTCGGACATTCCATCGGGCTTCGGTTGGGCACTTGGATCGGGCAGGAGCGTAGCAATCAGTGCTGCCCGGCATGCCGCCAGCGGCCGCCTCGCGGGCCAGATATGGAGCGTCGAGATATGCCCATGCCGCACATTCTTCTCATGGACCGAATCCAGAGAAGTCTGCTTCAACGGAAAGGCGTGTTCGATCAAACGGGGCGTATCTGTCATATTTGAATGATTCCTGCGCTGGAAAGAATTTTCTTGGTCAGATCCTGGAAGTCACGATAAACGTCTTGCACGGCTTTGGTATGGGCGCCTATCGCGCCATCGGCAGGTTTCAGAAAAAACATCGGTTTTCTCGCTTCCTGTGCCATCGGCATCAGGCTCCGGTAATGGCGAATGAGGGAAAAACAGTTAGGATCCTTCGCAATATTTGGGACTCTATTAATAAGCACATTCATGTTAAGAACAAACTTGCGATACGTATAAGGGATTCTGTTCACCCATTTTTCATAGGCCTTTACGGGTCGGTCCTGCCGGACGGAATGCTGTGTAACGATGTAACCCAGCGGGCGCATCTCCCCCGGGGGCAGGTGCAATTTTTGCGACGGATTTTTCGGCAAGCGCTCTTTCCAACCCTCCCGCCAACCCCGTAGCGCAGGTCCCAAATTTTTCAACCCTTGCAGGGAAAACAGATCGGGACCAAGTGGTATGACGACGTGGTCGGCCGCGATCAAAGCCGCGCGATTGATCGCCCCTAAATTCGGACCCAGGTCGATCAGGACGACATTTGCGCCATGCTTTTCTGCCCCCATTTGGATAACACGCCAGAAGGATGATATGACCCGAAACGAGCGTTCATCCCGATCGAGACATTTCGGCCACGCTTCGGAAAGACCGTCTTCAAAACCCGACAGCAGCATATCTCCGGCAACCAGAACGAGATCATCCGATATTTTATGAGGGACCGGTTCCGTCACGTCGCCAACCCCTTTCTGCAAGGGGCGGATGGCGCCATAAACCGTGGTCGGCGGATCGTCATCGTCCGGCCAGAGTTCTTCCAGTCTGTCTTCATCAAGAAATGCGGAAGTAAGATTGCATTGAGGGTCAAGGTCGGCCACGAGAACCCTGAGTCCCAGCTCACTCATCATCCATGCGACATGATAGACAAGCGAGGTTTTTCCTACGCCGCCTTTGTTGTTGAAAAAAGCAATGATAGGAATGTTCATCTTCGCCTCCGTACGGTGACCAACACATGATGGTCTTCAACCTGAAATTCCGCCGGCTGATTTTGATTGTCGGCCAGCGCTTTCTGCGCTATTTGGATGCCTACGCCAAATCGCTGGACATAGCCGAGATTTCTCATGACATCGGCCACATTGGGATTCCTGTAATCCGTAATGCCAGGACACCCAAAATTCTGTCGTGTCACCTGTCCGAACGGTCCGCCTGGATTCTGAATCTCGACCCGATCTGAAAACCAGGTAATGCGAACGGGTGCGTTGGACGTTTCGTAATTTCTATGCATGATGGCGTTTCTGGCAAACTGCTGGAGGGCTACGAGAGGATAATCCGGCCATGTCAGCTCTGTCGATTCCGATTGGATATCCGTTGCGACACGAATATTTGCCCGGAATATTTCGTCAAGCTCCCTAAGCATCTGGGGTAAAGGTCCCGCTATCGGCTTTTGATCGGCGATGGGGGCCGCAAGATCGGCGCCATCTATTCTCAAGAATTGTATATAAGCACCAGGAATAAAATCTCGCGGAGATTTGCCTACGGCCAAAAGTCCGGATACCGTAGGTAGCGGAGGAACATCCGGGGTCGTGAACCGAAGTGACGCCAATTGCTGTTCGATGGTTCGTTCATTCTGTTCAAGAACATCAGGTGAAATGGCAGCCGCCAGATAGGACCTTTGGAACAGGTCCAGATCCAGATCCTGGATTGAGGCAGAGCTTATGGGATAAAGATCGAAAGGGAGATCGCGTGAGCGTCTTTTTTCATTCAACCGCTGTTCTTCTTCCGCCGATGCGATCCCTCGCCGGGGGCCCACACGAATCCACACCCGTCCCTGATAACGAATAGGCGTAAGATCCGAAGGTTCAGTGATTACGATCGCCAACTCACAACCGCGCAGAGTTCTTTTCTGGACGGTTAACATCGGCATCGGAAGAATGTTTCCATCCGATCGCATATCCGAAAGTGTAAGGAGTAATTGATCTGTTATCGCCAGTCCAGCGCAACTACCGTCATCTTTTGCACCAATAAAGATTACTCCAGGCAGTCGATGATTGGGCAAATCATTCGCGAAAGCACAGACAGACTGACGGATCTTTTTCATGTCAGAAATGGATTCTTTTCGTTCGATCCGATCCGATTCCAGGTCGATAAGAAGTTCTTCCAATTCATGATCATTCATTGGTGGTTCCTCCTTTGTGCACGATATGCGACGATGCTTTTTTGATAACAATGGATCTTAAAGAATGCCCTCGGATGGGTCGCTCGGCTTATAATTTTGTCGGGATCAGAATGGTGGGCAATTATAAAGCAGGAGCCGCCCCCTGCGGGGCAACTCCGCACCCTTTCGCCGAAGCTACCGAGGGGGGTAATGGGTAATTCATACTTATTATTAAGGTAATATGTCAAGTGTTCATTTACGGAAGTAAACAAGTAATAATTGTCTACAAATCGATCCTCAGACCCAAACGTCCGGTTGCGAAATAGGCTTGACGCGGTTGATGATAGTTTGAGATTCATAGAGCTATATTCGACCATTAAGATACCCTTGTTTACTCAGGTTATGCCATCGCTGCCTGTCCGATTTCCTTGGCGCTGATCAAAACGCTTCCCTTGCTCTTGGCGAGCAGACTTCCGAAAGGGTCCTGCACCCGAACGAGCCTGGGGTTCGGCGTGGCGCAGTCATACACCACGTAGAACCAGTAACCCTGACGCATGTTGCAGGCCTTGGCCCATTCATTGGCGGATACTTCGATGCTGCCCGTTCCTGCCCGGCCTTTGACTTCGATGGCCAGTTTCTCGTTTTCCGGCCTTAGGGAGAAGAGATCGAAGCCGGGATTGTCCGGAAGTCCCGCCATGCGGGCGCGCTCCGGCGTGTGGACATCCAGAACCTTGGCCCCGGCCGCCTCCTCGAAGGCCTGGGCGATCTTCATGGCGACCCTCTCGACATTGACGTCATACTGTTCCCGGTCCGCAGGGTCGGCAGACGGCACGACCAAGGCATGTGCCACGAAAGTGATCGTACCCGGTGCGATGAGTTCCGGTTCCCGCCGCAGGAGGGTCATGGCACTTTCCCGGAGGCTGACCAATTGCCGCTGCTGCCGCTTCACCTCTTCCAGGGCTTCGATGGCTTTCCTGTTGCCCGTCTGCGCCTTTTCGGCATGTCGGGCGCGGGCCAGTGCCAACTCCGCCTCCTGGCAGTCAAAGCCTCTTTGCATGAAAACCTCCCGATCGGGGAGGCTATCCAATAATCCTTGCCTGCGATCCAGCGCCAATTCCCGGGCTACCCGCTCGGAAAGGTAGGCCAAGGCGCGTTCCTTTTCGTTATTGGCCCGCACGGCCAGTCGCTGTGCTGATGCAGGCAGACCGTTCCCGCCCCTCAGAAGCAGAAGGTGCTCGACGGGGCAGATGGAAATTTCCGCTCCATCGTACTGCCGTACGCCGACCAGGCGACAGTCCAGCAATTCATCCTTATCCAGATCGGGGATTTCCGGATCGGCCTTGCGCACGATATGGATGAGGGCCATATGAAAGAGATAGGGCTTTTCGGCGTTGGGATCGATGAAGATGGAGCCGCGTTTGCCTTGATCCGCCAGATGATCGGCCACCAGAGATCGGAATCGTTCAAAGATCGGTTCACCGGGATGGATCCAAATGAAATCTTTCTGCTCCGAGGGTCGGGAAACGGAGAACCTCTCGCGCGACTTTCCGGGATACAATTCCAGCGCCGGCAAGAGCGAGTCCATGGCGCCCAATCGCTTCGGGTGAAAGGAGAAAATGCCGTCCATATCTCCGACGATATCGATATCCACAAGCGGCGCGGCCTGTTCGATATACTGTCGCACATAGCCCGGCAGCAGGAGAAAATAGGCTTCCCGCTCCAGGTCGGCGCGAAGGCGCGGCAACTCGCCGGCCACGTCGCCTCCACCGCCATAAAGGGATTTTTCCCGTTCCGCCAAGGCCTGGATCTGTTCCTTCGTCAAACGTCCATCCAGTTCACGGGCGACCGTTTCGGCGTCTTCGGTGACGGCCAGTTCCATGTACTGCTTGATGGATACGCCTTCAAAGAAGCGGCCGATGCAATCAAAAACCTTGTCGGACTGGAGTTCTTTGCGGATCTTCTCCAGCTTGTCGAGGAGTGTTTTGAGGACCTTTCCCTCGCGGGTGGATGGGGCGATCAGGTTCAGGATGATCACGGGATCGTGCTTCTGGAGGTAGCGATGGATGCGCCCCATCCGCTGTTCCAGGCGGGCCGGGTTCCAGGGCACGTCATAGTTGATCATGATCCAGCAGAACTGGAGGTTAATGCCTTCGCCCGCCGCGTCCGTGCAGATGAGGAAACGCGCGCCGCCCTCGGCGACCGGTTTACGGAACCGTTCAACCTCATCTTCCCGCAGGGTATAATGCATCCCCCCGTGGATCTGGGCGATCTGATCGGTGTATCCCATGCCGCTCAGGCGCCTGACAAGGAATGTCAGGGTGTCGCGATGTTCGGTGAAGACGATGAACTTCTCGCCGCTGTAGTTCGGATCGGTTAATACTTCTCGAAGTTTCTCAAATTTTGATTCCTGGCCGGTATCGTAAACCTGTTTTGCCAGGTCGAGGAGGCGCCGAACTTGTTCCTTTTCCGCCAAGAGGTCCGCCAGAGATGCTGCGACGACGCCCTGTAGAAGCTTATCCTCGGCAGTCTCGTTTTCCTCGCGATCATCTTCGGAGTTCTCGTCATCGGCCGTTTTCGCGTCCAAGACATCGTCTTCCCAGCGGAGGCGTTGTTGGCGGATAACGAGCTGTTCCGGGGTCATCTTGCCGTCCTGTATGTCTTCGATGAGCCTGTTTAATTTCTCGATGCGCCTTTCAAAAGACCGCAGGAGTGCATAAGTCGAACTTGCCAGACGACGCTGGAAAACACTCATGGCCAGCCGTGCTGCCTCGCGGTTCAGAATTTTGGCCTTGTTATAGACGTAGCGCAGGTAGTCCGTAGTCTCATCATAGAGCTTCTGCTCGCTAACCTCCCCTTGGCTCAAACGGTAGCCCAAGGTGTCGGAAATGCGCTTGGGATAGAGGGGACGGCCGTCGAGGTAGACCATTTCCTCCTTTGTCCGCCTGATGAAATGGGCTTGACGCTGATCCGCCGGATATTCTCCGAAGGCATCCATCGTGGCAAGGACTTCGGGCTCCAACAGCCGCCAGAGGGCGTAATAGGGATAATCCTTGCCCATATGAGGCGTGGCCGTGAGCAGCAAGAGATGGTGGGCGCTCCAGTCCAGTTGCCAACGCCTGTCGTTGCCTTTTACGCCTGCCAAGGCTTCCGCCAGGCAGTAGCGCTCGGTCTTCCGGATGCGGAGGTCCGGGCCGCGGTCCGCCGCCAGTTTGTGCGCCTCGTCGAAAATGACAAGATCGTAAGGGGCGACGCGCGGATCTTTCAGGCAGGAAAAAACGCGCGGACTCGCCAAGGTATCGATGCTGACGATGACGTGATCGCCGATCTCGCCGATAAAGGGATTCTCATGGCGGGTATCGCTACCGCTGACGATGTGGAAAGGAAGGCTGAAAAGTTTCAGGAGTTCGCGAAGCCAATTTCCAACCAAGCCGGCGGGCGGAACGATCAGGATGCGTTTCAGGAGGCGCCGGGAAAGCATTTCGCGGATGTAAAGGCCGGCCATGATGGTTTTTCCCGCGCCCGCGTCGTCGGCCAATAAAAAACGAAGCCGCGCCTGCTTGATCATGTGGTCATAGACGGCGATGCGCTGGTGTGGGAGGGGGTCGATGCTGGAGATTTCCGTGGCGAAGGTGGGATTCATCAGGTGGCCGAAGGAGAGTCTCTCGCCTTCAGCGAGGATTTTAACGATTTCCGGTCGAGCCGTGAAATCGAGAATCGCCGGAGGAGGCTTCTCGTCTTTTGCGCCGTAGGGGGCCGCTTCTTCCTTTAGGGTCATCTCCAATTGGCGGAGCTGGTTCCAGGAGAGCTGCGAGGGCTTTGTCTGTCCATTTTCCCATCGGTTGACGGTGGCAAAGGAAACCCCCAGTGCTTTGGCTAAAGATTGCTGGGTGAGACCGAGACCGGCCCGAAGCCGCTTGATATGTTCGGGATAATCTTCACTGGGTTGGAACCCTATGGAGTATTGGTCGGTCATAATCAAAGCGTCTCATTTCTCCTATCGTGAGAAAGTTCCGGCGTCTTATAGCACATGTTATATATGCTGTCAATTCATTTCATATTCATGAGATATCCGTTTTTTAGCATTGACATGCGGGAGACAGAATCGACCATTGGTGGGTGCCTTGTGCCTCGATCCTGAGAATCAGATTTCTGTCGGAGCCGTCAGAGTTTTCGGATCCGGGCCAGGGCGGCCCGTTGCTGTTTGGAGAGCCGTCGGGAGGGGCCTTTTCTTTTCATGCCGGGCCGGTCGTCATCCTCGTCCGTGTCATCCTTGCCGTTGGACTCCGCAGGGAGCGATCCGGCGGCGCCCCGTTCGAGTCGTTCATCGAACGCGGAGGAGGCGATGGCGCTCTTCCCGCGGCGCGTCGCGAACACGGCGATCTCACGGTCGGAGGTGACGACCAGGATCTCCTCATCACCCTTCGCAAGCAGCCGCTTGATCACCTCGTCGGCCTTCTCACCCAGGCGGGAATAGATGATCTCCACCCCCCCGGCGCTGTCCCGTTCCTCGAGCGGCGAGCCCCCCACCCAGCCGTCGAAGACGACGGTGATCCGGTGGCCCCGAAGTTTCCGGTAGCCGGCAAGGCTGCGGATGAGGGCGTTTCTTCCCTCTTCCAGACTTTTCCTTTCGGATTGCCGGAAGGTGTCGGACTGCCGGATCAGGTTGTAGCCGTCCACGATGATGTGCATGGAACACTTTCCGCGGTTGATAAATCACTCCCCTTGTCATTGCGAGGAACTCAGTGACGAAGCAATCCGACGCAGTCGTTGCGAGGGCTTCAGCCCGAAGCAATCTCATCAATGCAGATTAATTATGAGATTGCTTCACTGCGTTCGCAATGACATTCGTCGGCCTTCGGCCACCTCGCAATGACAAAGTGCATGTTTTTCAAAGGGGGCGAGGTATTGTCATCCAGCGGCGGATGTGCTATAAATCCCCCCGATCGAACCATTTTTCGGCGACACTATACCAGACCGGGTTTCAATTTAACAACCAAAAGGAAAAAACAGGGCTGACGTTCTCTGCTTAAATCATTTTAGTCCGAATGGAGGGAAAAGAGATGGATTTTGAATTCACCGAGGAGCAGAAGATGTTGCAGGATATGGCCTGCCGGTTTGCGAAGGCCAATTTCACCCCCGTGTCGCAGGAGTGCGACGAAAAGGAGATGTACACGCCGGAGATCCGGAAAAAGGCGGCGGCGAACGGCCTCGTCGGGGCCTGGGTTCCGGAGGAGTACGGCGGCGCCGGGGCGGGCTGCCTGGGGAACGCCATCATCACCGAGGAGCTCTCCCGGGTGGACATGGGGATCGGCATCAATGTAACAGTGGCGGCCTTCGGCTGCGAGGCGATCCTCCAGTACGGCTCCGAGGAGCAGAAGAAGAGCTGGCTTCCGCCCGTATGCGCCGGTGAACAGGTCAGCGCAGGGGCGTTCACGGAGCCCAATGCCGGGACCGACGTGGCCGGCTACAAGACCCGGGCCGTCAAGGACGGGGACGACTACGTGATCAACGGCAGCAAGATGTTCATCACAAACGGCACCGTCTGCGATTTCATGGTGACCCAGTGCATTACGAACCCCGAGGAGAAGAAGCATAACAGCTTCAGCCTGATCATTGTTCCGGCGGACGCGAAGGGGGTCACCCGGAACAAGATCCACGGGAAACTGGGGATCCGCGCGAGCGACACGGCGGAGATCGCCCTTGAGGACGTCCGGGTGCCCCAGGCGAATCTCGTCGGAAAGGAAGGCCACGGTTTCCGCGAGTTGATGCACTTCTTCGACACGACCCGCGTCATGGTTGCCGGTCAGGCCCTCGGCCTCTCCGAGGCCTGTCTGGAGACGAGCGTCAAGTACGTCAAGGAGCGGACCGCCTTCGGGGCGCCGCTCGGCGCCTACCAGCTTACCCAGATGAAGCTCACCGAGATGGCTATCCGGATCGAGGCGCTCCGGGGCCTCGTCTACAAGGCGGCCTGGCTGATCGACGAGGGACGTCCCGACTACACGCTGGCGGCGATGGCGAAGTTCTTCGGCGGCCAGACCGCCGTCTTCTGCGCGAACTACGCGGTCGAACTACACGGAGGCTACGGCTACGTCGAGGAGTACCCCGTCTCGAAGTGGTACCGCGACGCCAAGATCCTCGAACTCTACGAGGGGACGAAGGAAGCGGAGATCATGACGATCGGCCGGTATCTCCAGACAAGGTAGCCGTATGGCCGTGTCGCGGAGAGAATCGGATTCCTCCGCGCACTGGACATTTTTCGACCCTGCGACGGAAAATGGGGACAGCTCCCGATTTTTCCAGAAAAAATCGGGAGCTGTCCCTAATTTTCCGGCAGGGGGCCCGAAAAATCTCCAATGTGCGCTTCCGGAATCCGGTTCTCTCCATTGTTGAGCCATGCATTTTTGATGAATAAAAAAGGAGGTCGTTTATGAAGACGCGCATTACCGAACTTTTTGGTATCGAACATCCCATCATCCTGTCCGGCATGAGCTGGATCAGCGTTCCCAGGATGGTGGCGGCCGTCTCCAACGCGGGCGGCCTCGGAATCCTGGCGACGGGGCCGCTCGACGCGGACCGGACGCGGCAGGCGATCCGGGAGATCCGGAGCCTGACCCAAAAGCCCTTCGGGGCCAATGCCTCCCTGCTGTTTCCGGGGGCCGCCGAGAATGCGAAGGTTCTTCTGGAGGAGAAGGTGCCGGTGATCAACTTCGCGCTCGGCAAGGGGGACTGGATTGTGAAGGCGGCCCACGAGTACGGGGGAAAGGTGATCGCCACCGTGGTCAACGCCCGCCATGCGAAACGCGCACAGGATTACGGTGCGGACGGGGTGATCGCGACCGGGTACGAGGCGGCCGCCCATGGGGAGGAGGTGACCTCCTTTGTCCTCATTCCCAGTCTGGCGGATGTGCTGGAGATCCCGGTGATCGCCGCCGGCGGCGTTGCCGACGGGAGGGGGCTGGCGGCGGCCCTGGCCCTTGGCGCGGAAGGGGTGGCGATGGGAACCCGTTTCATGACGACGAAGGAGAGCCCCCTCCACGACCATTTCAAGAAACTATCCATCGAAAAAGGGGTGATGGACACCCTCTACTCCACCCGCTTTGACGGGCTCGGCTGCCGCGTGATGAAGACGGACGCGGCGGAGCGGGCCATCCGGCGCGGGCTGGATCTCCCGGCGGCCTTCTTCAACGCACGGGAGATCACCGCGCAGCTGCATATACCCTTCCTGAAGCTCTTCATCGGCGTCATCGCCTCCGGCTGGAAGAACGCCCGGCAGTTGGCCTACCTGGCGAACGGCTTCAAGGCGATTCGTGTCGCCACCGAGGAGGGCGACACGGATCGGGGGGTCCTCCCCGTGGGGCAGGCGACCGGTCTGATCCACGACGAGCCCACGGTGGCCGAGGTCATCGCGCGCATCGTTGCCGAGGCGGAACAGGTCAAGGACAGGCTGGCCGGTCAACTTGCATAAAAAAGGGGGGACAGTTCCCGATTGCGGCGCCTACCACCCCTTTGTCCACATCTCGTCGTCCTCGTAGACCTTTTCGTCGTTCTGGGCGGCCTCTTCGGCGTCCGCCTCGATCATCCGGCCGGGATTCGGGTCCTTGAGGAGCTCCCGGTAGTACTCGTGCTGGATCAGCAGGTTCATGATCTCGTTAGTGCCGGTCCAGATCTGGATGAGACGCGTGTCGCGGATCATCTTCTCGATCGGGAAGACGTTCGTGTAGCCGATGCCGCCGACGACCTGCATTGCGAGGTTACAGACGTTCCAGGCGGTGTCCGTCGCGAACTTTTTGGCCTCGCTGACGATCCGCCGCGCGGTCGGGAGTCCCGCATCGACGCTCTTCCCCGCGGCGATGGTGAGCGCCCGGGCGGCGTCTAACTGGGTGATCGCGTCGGCCACCTTGAAACTCACCCCCTCGAAGTTCCGGATCTTCTGGCCGAAGGCCTTCCGCCGGTCGGAGTAGCGGGCGGCCACCTCCAGCGCGGCGCGCGCCATCCCGAGCGAACCGCCGGCCGAGGTGAGGCGCTCCGGAACCATCATCGTGTCGAAGATGAGCGCCCCCTCGTTGAGGCCGCCGATGAGGTTCTCCGCCGGGACCTTCACGTCCTTGAAGATCAGCCTTCCGGTCCCGCCGCCCCGCGTGCCCAACAGTTTGTAGAGGTATTTCACCTCGACGCCGGGCCGCTCCTTCTCGATCAGCAGCAGGCTGATCCGTTCGCGGGGCTTGCCCGCCGGGTCGGTGTTGCAGTAGACGATGAAGAAGTCCGCCCCGTCGGCGGCGACGACGAACCGTTTCTGACCTTTCACCGTGAACCAGCCGTCCTTCATCTCGGCGCGAGTGGTGGCGCCGAAGAAATCCGACCCGCCGCGAGGTTCCGTCAGCGCCTCAGCGGAGATCAGATCCCCCTTGAGCATCGGCTTCAGGAACTTCTCCTTCTGCTCCTCCGTCCCGAAGGAGTGGAGGGCCTGGCCTACGATCGAGGGCATTGAGAAGGCGCAGCCGAGGGCGGTCCCGAGGACGCCCACCTCTTCCAGGGCGGCGATCTCGGCGCTCCAGCGGAGGCCGCGGCCGCCGTACTTTTTGTCGAAGCGCAGGCCGAGGAGGTTATGGTTCCCCAGGGCCTTGACGAATTCGCGGGGATAGGTGATCTCGTCCCGGTCCATCTTCCGGATCAGGTCCGAGGAGACCTCCTGCTTCACAAACGCACGGACCTCCGCCTTCAGTGCGATCTCTTCCGGGGTCAGCAAAATGTCCTGCAGCATGTCCCTTCCCTCCTTTT
>JAHIMW010000187.1 GCA_018896355.1 Pseudomonadota bacterium | reverse complement strand
TTGAGGATCGGATCGGAGGAGAGGTTCGTCACCGACATCGTCACCGCCGTTGAGGCGCAGGCGTAGGCGATCTCCTGGAGGGCAAGGGAGTAGCTCACCGCACCCGCCCCGGCGCCGCCGTACTCGACCGGGATCATCATCCCCATGAGCCCGAGCCCCCCCATTTTACGGACGGCCTTTTCCGGGAAAGTCTCCTCCCGGTCCCACTCTCCGGCGAAGGGCTCCAACTCCTTCTTCGCAAAGTCGCGCGCCATCAGCCGGATCATCTCCTGCTCCGGGGTCAGTTGAAAAGCCATCGCATTCTCCTTTCAGGGAACGTAGACGACAACCAGCAGTTCCGCGGCCTCCGGGTTGGGGTTGCTCAGCTTGTGGTGGAGGGCGGAATTGAAATGGATGCTCTCTCCCTGGGCCAGCCGGGTGACGTTCTCACCGATCTGGATGGTGATCCCCCCCTTGAGGACGAAGTGGAACTCCTCTCCTTCATGGTGAAACTCCACCCCCTTGTGGTCGGTGTGCGCGTCGACCGTGACCAGATAACCCCGCAGATGCTTTTCCGGCCCCGGCTTGCTTAGCGATGTGTAGGCATAGGAATCTACACGCTTCTTGTGGCTTTTCGAGCGCCGCTTCGTCGCCTGCGTCTCCCCTTCCGTCTCCAACTCGTCCATGTTCAGCTTCAGGACGCGGCTGAGCTGGAGAACGAGCGACACGGGCGGCACGGTCTTCTCCTCTTCAACCCCTTTGAGGATTTCCGGTTGATACCCCGTCTCCAGGGCAAGGTCCGCGATGCTCATCCTCATCTTCTCCCTGCCGGCCTTCATCCGCTGGCCGAGGGAGGGCTTCTCACTTTTCTTTCTGGCCATTTGACGCCTCCTTGTTATGAACGGAACACAATGCATTACACTTGTAAAGGGCTTGGTCACGGAGAGATAACCTATATGAACTTAATCTGTTTGTAAAGCACAAGACAGGGTCGCTTGACGCCGTCCCTCGCCAAACGCCTTCCAATCCCCTCCAGTGGGAATTTTGGTTCTTTATGGCGACGGACATGCGAGCTTCTTTCCCAATTCCCCGGCCGCCTTCATCAGGGACTCGTTCGCCCGGATCTCCCCTGCCCCGAATGCGCTCCCGTAGACCATCCCGACGATCTTCGCCCCGGTATATCTGAATGCGTCCTGGAAGGTGCGCAGCGCGTTCACACAGCCCGAAGCGAACGGATCGGCGTCGCCGTAGCTCATCGCGATGGCGATCCGTTTCCCGGCGAAGGCATCCTGGCCATAGGCAAGCAGCGCAAAGCAGCGGTCCATGAAGAGCTTCGTCTGCGCCGACATCGTGAACCAGTAAACGGGGCTCGCGATGACCCAGGCGTCCGCCGCAAGAAGCTTCGGATAAAGATCCTGCATTGCATCCTTGATGGCGCAGCCCCTGCTCCTCTCCTTCTGGCAGGCATAACAGGAGTTGCAGGGGGCGATCTTCAGACCGTGAAGAAAGATGGTCTCCACCTTCGCCCCGGCCGCCTTGGCCCCCTTGGCGATCCGGTCCGCCAGAATGGCGCTGTTCCCTTTCTTCCTGGGGCTCCCCAGCAGCACCAGAACCTTCTTCTCTTCCTTTCTTGCCGATTTTCCCGCCATGACTCTCCTCCGCTCCCGTTTTTCCGCTCGCGCGGCCTCCGCCGGACAACCGGCAACGTTGACGTTAAAGTACGCTTGACCTGCCTATTTTGTCAAGGAGGTTGAACCGGGCGGGAAAAATCCAAGAGAAGATCATGTCTGACGAGGAATCACATGGACCGCCGTCGCTTTGAAGGAGGCGATGACGCTCTTTCCTTCTTCCAGGGAAAGAGTTTCGAAAGACTGGCGCGTCACATAGGCCGTCAGATCGAAGCCGCAATCGAGGCGGACCCGGTGGAAGAGGCCGAGCGGCGTGATCGTCCGGATCCTTCCGGAAAAGACGTTCCGGGCGCTCGTACCGGGCGGCGGGGCATTCGTGGAGAGAGTCACGTGCTCCGGCCGGATACAGCAGAGAATCCCCTCGCCGGTCCGGACATGACCCACCGCCTCGATCTCGCCCCCTTCCACAGCAGCTGTGAAAACCCCGTCGGAGATTCGGAGGACGTGTCCCGGGAGGACCGTCTCCACCCCAACGAAGGAGGCGACAAAACCGTCCGCCGGCCGGTTCATCACCTCGGCCACCGGGCCGATCTGGGCGATCCGTCCTCCGTTCATCACCGCTATCCGGTCGGCCAGCCGGAGCGCCTCCGTCTGGTCATGGGTCGCTACGACCGCCGTCGTACGCGTTTCGCGCAGGATCTTCTCGAAATCGCCGATCAGCGCCTCGCGCGTCGGTGGATCGAGTGACGAAAAAGGTTCGTCGAGGAAAACGATCTCCGGTTTCGTCACGAAGGCGCGGGCAAGGCTGGTCCGCTGCGCCTCCCCGCCGGAGAGCTTCCGGGCGGAGCGTCTCGCCAGATGGGCAATGCCGAAGCGCTCGAGGTACGCGGGAACCGTCCGTACGATCTCCTCCCGCCCCGTGCCGCGGATCTTCAGACCTGCTGCGACATTGTCGAAAACCGTCGCGTCGAACAGAAGCGGCTCCTGGAAGACCAGCGCAACACGGCGCCGGTATTCGACATCGCCGCGACCGGCGTCGATCACCCGCCCGTTGAAAGAAAAGCGGCCCCGTGCAGGTTTCAGCAGACAGGCCAGCGCAAGCAGGAGCGTCGATTTCCCCGCGCCGTTCGGACCGATCAGGGCCAGGATTTGATCCGGGAAAATGTCCAGGACAGGGATGTCGAGGACAAGCGCCCCGCCCCTGCGGACCTGGAGCCCTTCGGCTTTCAGCAAAATCGCGGGATTTTCTCCGGGGCTCATCGGAGCCTCTCCCGCTGCTGAATCTGCGTCAGGATGGCGTTCACGGTAAAGGCGAGGAGCATCAGGATGACCGAAAGGGCGATCGCAACATCGAAGTTCCCCCGTCCCGTCTCCATGACCGTCGCCGTGGTCAGAACGCGGGAGTAGCCTCTGATGTTGCCGCCAACCATGATGGAGGCCCCAACCTCCGAGATGACGCCGCCGAAGCCGGCCATTACGGCGGCCAGGAGCGGCAGGCGCGCCTCCTTCACGAGCATCCAGACCATCTGGATCCGGGTGGCGCCAAGGGAGAGAATCTGGAGGCGGAGATTGGCCGGCAGGTTCTGAATCGCCGCGAGCGTGATCCCTGTGACGATCGGGGTGGCGATGACGGCCTGGGCCAGGATGATTGCCGTCGGGGTGTAGAGTATCTCCAGAAAGCCGAGCGGTCCGTTCCGCCAGAGGAAGATCGTCACGAAGAGGCCGACGACAACCGGCGGCAGTGCCATCCCCGTGTTGATCAGGCTAACGACCAGTTGCCTCCCCGGGAAACGGGAAAGGGCCGCGGTCGTCCCGGCGGAGATGCCGACGACCATGCTGATCAGCGTCGCCAGTCCCGACACCTTGAGCGATAGCAGCGTGATCCCGAGGACCTCCGCGTCCAGCGTGAAGATGAGAAAAAAGGCCTTTTTGATCCCTTCCAGAATCAGATCCATCGATTGCACCGCCTCTCCTGTTCCGGCGGGCGTCGCGGGTGCGAAGACCCACCCCTGCGACGCCCGCATTCAATAACTGAGGGAGAGCCTCCCTATTTGCCGAGGTCGTCCTCTTTTTTACCCGCGTCGGGGAAGAAGAGCGCCCCCCCGTACTTCTCCACGCCGAAGGTCTTGATGATTTCCTGGACCTTTGCGGAGACCATGAAGTCGGAAAAGGCCTTCGCCCCGTCGGCGTTCGCCTTCGGCCACTTCGCCGGATTGACCCGGATCGCATGATAGACGTTCATCAGGATCGGATCCCCCTCCTTCAGGATCTCCATGCCAAGATTCTTCTTCAGGGCAAGATAGGTCCCCCGGTCGGCGAGGGTGTAACCCTTCTTCTCGGCCGCGACGTTGAGCGTCTGCCCCATCCCGAGGCCGGTCTCCTGGTACCACTTCTGCCCCTCGGGGTTAATCCCGGCCGCCTTCCAGATCCCCTTCTCCTTGGCGTGGGTCCCGGAATTGTCCCCCCGCGACAGGCAGAGGGAACCGGC
>JAHIMW010000186.1 GCA_018896355.1 Pseudomonadota bacterium | reverse complement strand
GCCTTTTTCCCTTCCTCCGGCATCCCCGAAGCCTGTTCCAGGGACATGTCCATCATACGCTGGGCCTGTTCCTGAAGAAGCATCAGTGCGTTGAAGGCGTTGTCAAAGGTCGACTTGTAAAAATCTAATGTCTGCTTGGCTACTTTCTTGGGGTCCATTTGTTCCTCCTTGTGATTTTTTTCCACCATAACACGAGCCGAGGGCATTGTCAAGAGGAAATGTTGCGGTGCACAATTATTGATTGTATAGCGTCGGGGGAATACAAATGATAAAACAGTATTTATTATAGTATATTATAAATTAATGTTTGCAGATCCATTTTTGTGTGATATATCAATTGCCGCAGCGTAGCATTTCTGGGCGGCGGATCGGAAGGGATGGCTTCATCGTAATAAACATGCAAACGATCATCATTCTGATGCGATACAAAAGACACGGACGCCTCTTGGCAAGACGACGTCAGATGGGAACGGATTGAAAATGAAATTCAATTCCGATATGATCACCGCGGTTTTGTGAATTGCGGGATGGAGGATTTTGCATTGTGACATTCATCGATCGCATTTATCTATGGAAAAGAGGAGTCTATGGCGGAAAAGATCATCATTAAGAAATATGGCAACCGGCGCCTGTATGATACGGAGAACAATACCTATGTAACGCTCACGCAGGTTGCGGACATCATCAAAAGCGGTCGGACGGTGGAAGTCGTCGATGCCAAGACAAAGGAGGTTGTGACCGCTTTTACGCTGACCCAGATCGTGCTTGAGGAGGCAAGGAAGAAAAACTTTCTCCTTCCCGTCCCGCTCCTCCACCTGATGATCCAGTTCGGCGAGACCATTCTGAGCGAATTCTTCGAAAAGTATCTCCAGCAGGTCATAAGGAATTACCTTGCCTACAAGGAGTCGGTGGACCAAAACTTTGAAAAGTGGTTGGGTCTCAGTTCCTCTTTTGCCGAACAGGCAAAAGAATCGATGGGTTCCGTGAGCGCCTTCCAAACCGTCTTTGATCTTTTCGCGGATCAAAGCAACGAGATTAAGAAGACGAAGGGAGCTTGAACGCCGTGGAAAACACCTGCCAAGCTTACGTCGGGTCGCTCTTGAAGAAGAGATTACACCGCCATAACCACATTTATGACGCCTTCAGGCCGTACTTTTTTAGCTTGTAGCGGAGCATCCGCTCGCTGATCCCGAGGAGCTCGGCGGCTCGGCTCTGGTGGTCGCCGGCCTTCTCCATCGCCTCGACGATCAGATTCCTCTCCAACTCCTCGATCGATCCGCGGAGAAGCCCCTCCTCCCCCTTTCGGCCCGCCGTGGTCTCCTCCATGCTTTCGTGGAAGGGGAGGTCCTCGACGGAGATCACCGCCTCCCGGGCGATGACGACCGCCCGTTCGATGATGTTCTCGAGTTCGCGAACGTTCCCGGGGTAGTCGTACTTGAGGAGGATATCCTGCGCCTCGCTGGTCAGACCTTCGATCTCCCGGCCGTTTTCCTCCGCGTACTTCTTCAGGAAATGGTCGATCAGGGGTGGTATGTCCTCCCGGCGCTCCCGGAGCGGCGGGATCGACATCATGACGACATTCAGGCGGTAGAAAAGGTCCTCCCGGAAGGCCCCCTCCTTCACCCGCTGCTCCAGTTCGCGGTTCGTCGCGCTGATCACCCGGACGTCGGTATGGAGCGTCTGGTTCCCGCCGAGGCGCTGGAACTCGTGTTCCTGGAGGAAACGGAGGAGTTTGACCTGGACCTGCGACGAGAGCTCGCCGATCTCGTCGAGGAAGAGCGTCCCCCCGTCCGCCTCCTCGAACCGGCCGACTCGCCTCGCCGTCGCCCCGGTGAAGGCCCCCTTCTCGTGGCCGAAGAGCTCGCTCTCCAATAAATTCTCGTGCAGCGCGCCGCAGTTGACCGCGATGATTCGCCGCGCCGCCCGCGGGCTCAGATGGTGGATCAGACGGGCAAGGAGTTCCTTTCCGGTCCCGCTCTCCCCCTGCAGCAGGACCGTGGCGCGGCTCGCGGCCACCCGACCGGCCATGTTGATCAGCGCGCTCATCTTATCGCTCCGATAGACGATCCGGTCCGTCGTCACGCCCTTCTCGCCGAACGGTTCACCACGGAAAAAACCGCGAAGGATCTCGTTTTCCTTGAGCAGTGTCCGCCGCTCCGCAACGCGTTTCACCAGCAGGAGGAGCTCTTCAAACTCAATGGGTTTGGTGATGTAGTCCAGGGCGCCGGCCTTCATCGCATCCACGGCCATGTCGATGGTCCCCTCGGCCGTAACGATGACAACGTCGATCTCGGGGTTCATCCCCTTAACGGCACGAAGGACCTGCATCCCGTCCATCCCGGGCATACGGTAATCGAGGAGGATCAGGTCGTACTGCCCTTCCCGTACACGCTGCACCCCCTGTTCGCCGTTTTCGGCCTCGCCGACGGTGTGCCCCTCCTTCCGGAGGAAGTCCCGCAACATCTCCCGCTGGCTCTGTCCGTCTTCCACTACCAGGATGCTGAGCTTCTTCATGAGGTTGTTGCCCCCTTCTCTTCGCGTCTCTCCGTGGGAAGCAGGATCTCGAACGTCGTCCCCTCCCCCTTCCGGCTCAGGACGCGGATCTCACCCCCGTGACCGCGGATGATCTCGTGAGCCAGCGTCAACCCGAGCCCCAGTCCCTTCTCCTTTGTCGTGTATTCGGGGTTGAAGATCCGGTCCGCCTCCTCGGTCGTGATACCGCAGCCGGTATCGGCGACCAGGATGCTCACCCGCCCCTTCTCCGCATGCCGGATGGAAAGGGTGACAACCCCTTCACCGCTGATCGACTCCATCGCGTTCTTGACGAAATTGAGCAGGGCCTGCTGGAGCTTGTCCATGTCCATCGGGATAACGACAGGCTCGATCTCCCAGTCCGTCCGGAGGCTGATGCCCTTCGCGACCGCCTCCTCCGAAATCAGATTCACGATCTTCTGGAGGACCTCCTGAACCGGACAGTCGCGGAGCTCCAGGCGTCGGCTCTTCGAAAAGGTCAGGAACTCCTCGATGATCCCGTTGAGCCTCCGGATCTCGTCGCGGATAACCCCGGCCAAGATGTCGAATTCTTTCTTCTTTTCCTCGTCCGCGGGCATATACTCCCGCTTCAGCCGCTGGCTTGCCATGCTGATCGCGTTCAGCGGATTGCGGATCTCGTGGGCAACGCCGGCGGCAAGCTGCCCGAGAGAGGAGAGCCGTTCCGCCTTTTCCAGTTGACGGGTCATCTCCACAATTCCGGCGAGGTGACGGTTCTGGTCGTAGTAGAGAAGCCACATGGAGAGCAGCGCGATCAGGACGACGAACGTCAGAAATATAAACATGTTTCGCCGGTTCTCGTCGAGAATCTGATCCGTGTTCCCCCGATCCAGGCCGAGGCGGATCGTCCCGGCGAGCTCGCCTCCCATCCGGAGCGGGGCGACAATTTCAAAAAGGTTCTTGCCGCCGACCTTATCCTTACGGCTCTCGAACGGGATGGTCCCGGAGAGGATC